>NZ_JBNKSF010000059.1:0-219066 GCF_050297175.1 Gynuella sp.
ACCTGATTCCATCCCGAACTCAGTAGTGAAACGACGCATCGCCGATGGTAGTGTGGGGTCTCCCCATGTGAGAGTAGGACATCGTCAGGCATCTAACACAACCCCGGTCTGGGATCAGATCGGGGTTTTTTTATGTCTGTCGTTTTGCTGAGCAGTGGGTGTTTATCCTTGATCAATTGCATTAAGATTGGCGCAGTTTTTTGATAGGACATCCGGGTTGAGCATCAAGTTTCTTTGGACTTTTTTAGTCGTTGTCTTTATTGGTCTGCAATATCGTTTATGGGTTGGTGAGAGAAGCCTGGCTGAGGCGTCTTCGCTAAAGAGCCTTATCGATCTGAAAAAAGCTGAGATAGAGATTCAAAAGAAACAGAATCTGGAGTTGCAGTACCATGTTCAAGCATTGAAAGATGATCCTCAAGCTATTGAAGAGGAGGCCAGGGAAGCTCATGGCTTGGTTAAACCGGATGAAATTCTGATCTTAATTCCTGATGAATAATTCTGAAACCCCTGTTTGGGTAATCTTACCTGCTGCTGGAATTGGATCGCGTATGCGAGCCGAATATCCAAAACAGTATCTGCCTGTTCATGGCAAAATGATCATTGAGTGGACCCTCGAGCTGTTCTTATCTATTCCCTATATTCAAGGAATCGTTGTTAGTGTCAGGCAAGATGATCAGCGTTGGGCTGAATGTAATTATTATCAGGATCCTCGGGTAGTAACCGTTTATGGCGGTAAAGAGAGGTCTGATTCGGTATTGTCAGCAGTCAATTGGGTCTATGAGCATCAGCCCCGTACCGCATGGGTCATGATACACGACGTTGTCCGACCATGTGTTCGCACAGGGGACTTGAACCGCCTTTATACTCGTTGCCTAAACTCAGAACGGTCTGCCATTCTGGCTGTTCCGGTTTCCGATACGGTTAAACATGTACAGCACGATACAATTACCCACACAGTTGATCGCACTGAACTGTGGCAGGCGCAGACTCCACAGATGTTTCCCGTAGAGGCACTGAAGCGTGCGTTTGAGAATGTTATTCACGATGGCCATCCTGTTACCGATGACGCTTCAGTAATGGAGCTTTATGGGCATGTAGTCGATGTCGTAACAGCACATCGTGACAATATCAAGATTACAACACCGGAAGATCTGGAGCTGGTTGAAATGATTTTAGGGAGAGCAAAGTAATGCGCGTGGGCCATGGTTTTGATGTACACCGTTTTGATGAGGAAACCGAACCTGACAAATTTATTGTATTGGGTGGCGTGAAAATTCCCTGTCATGCTGAACTGATTGCTCATTCAGATGGAGATGTTTTAGTGCATGCCATATGTGATGCGGTACTTGGTGCAGCAGCATTGGGAGATATTGGTCGCCATTTTCCGGATACAGATGACGATTATAAGTCTGCAGATAGTCTGCAACTATTGCGACATTGCTGTTCTTTGGTGTCGCAAAAGCAGTTGATGATTGGAAATATAGATTCAACTATTGTTGCTCAAACTCCCAAAATGGCGCCGCATATCGAGAGTATGCGTAAGAATATTGCCGCTTGTGTTCAGTGTGATGTGGATCGGATTAATGTTAAAGCAACCACTACGGAGCATTTGGGGTATACCGGACGAAAAGAAGGTATCGCTGCACACGCAGTGGTTTTACTAGTGGCGGCTGATCATGGCTGATCTTAACTATGATTTTGCTCGGGCACTCTCGCTGGTTGTCGAGCCGGTTGATTTTAAACAGCAACCTGTTGATTTTATTGTCGAAGAAGAGCTTCGTTTCGAGCTTACTGGTGCAGGCGAGCATTTGTATATATTGATTGAGAAGGAACAGCAGAATACCCACTGGTGTGCCAAACAAATTGCCCGGTGGGCAAATGTCCCCAATCGTCATGTTAGTTTCGCTGGTTTGAAAGACCGTCAGGGTGTTACCCGACAATGGTTCAGTATCTGGTTACCAGGAAAACCTGATCCAGAAGGACCTCTTGAGATAGAGGGGGTCAGTGTAATTGATCAACGACGTCATCGTGCTAAGCTGCAGCGTGGAGCTTTGTCATCCAATCGTTTTCATATCGTTTTACGGGGCGTACAGGGTAATCTTGGGGAAATTGAAGAGGGGCTTACCCGTATCGCAGCAAAAGGGGTTCCCAATTATTTTGGTCCTCAACGTTTTGGTGTTGATCATGGAAATGTGACACTTGCTCTGGGTCGCCCGGCACAGGAGTGGTTGGAGCAAAATCGGGCCAATGATATTTACGTTTCAGCGGTTCGCTCTTATCTTTTTAACAGTCTGCTTCACCACAGAATTCTACAAGATAACTGGTCTGTCCCCCAGGTGGGTGAGCCATTGATATTATCGGGCTCTAATAGCTGGTTTGTGGCTGAAGGAACAGACGATGAGTTAATCCGTATTGAACAGGGTGATTGTTCAACATCAGGTGTGATGTACTCCGGGCCGACTGTTTTGGACGAGTCTCCTGCTTTTAGTCTTATAGAGCTTGAGCTGTTGCACTCCTACGCTGAATTGACTGACTGGCTGACACCATTGCAGCTAAAGCCATTGCGTCGACCATTAATCCTAAGGCCTAATCAATTGCAGTGGACATTTTTAGATAACCACACGCTGAGTCTGTCTTTTGGGTTACCTTCCGGTACCTATGCAACTTCAGTATTGCGTGAACTCTTTAGTTTCTAATATTTGGTCAGAATACGGAGATTGAGTGTTTTGAACCTCGAAGGCATTGGAATGACCTCGCGTCGCACCCGGGAGCGGCTTGTTAGTCGGTTGTTGGAAAAGGGAATTGGTAATGTATCTGTTTTGGAAGTTTTTTTGAATACTCCAAGACATTTATTCGTTGATGAGGCCTTGGCCCATAAAGCGTATGAAGATACTGCATTGCCGATCGGGCATGGCCAGACCATATCGCAGCCCTATATTGTTGCCAGAATGACCGAGTTGCTGCTTAGTCATGGAACTCCAGAAAGGGTATTAGAGATTGGTACAGGCAGTGGTTTTCAGACTGCTGTACTGGCGCAGTTGGTACCTGAAGTCTGGTCAGTTGAACGTATATGGCCTTTGCAGCAAAAAGCCCAAAAACTGTTGTCAGTACTCGAACTCACCAACATCCATTTACGTTTCGCTGATGGTGGGTTCGGTTGGGAAGACGCTGCTCCATATGACGGTATTATTACGACATGTGCCCCTGAATCAGTCCCTGATAGTTTATTGCAGCAACTTAACCCGGAAGGTGGCAGGCTTGTAATCCCAGTTGGTGAAAGTGAGCAGTCTCTATACTTAATTATTCGTGATGGCGATAACTTTCAGCGAGAAAAAGTCGAAGTCGTTAAGTTTGTGCCATTGCTCAACGGAACAATCAACAAGGATATAGGTGAATGATGCAATATCTTGGTGTCTTTTTAAAAGGTTTTTGCATGGGCGGCGCGGACATCGTTCCAGGCGTTTCAGGTGGAACCATTGCGCTAATCACCGGAATTTATCAACGTTTGCTGAAGGCTTTGAGTAGTTTTGATCTGGTAGCGCTCAGACTATTGTTCCAAGGGCGGTTCAAGTCTTTACTGGAACATGTGGATGCCGCCTTTCTTGCATCTTTGTTGTCAGGAATGCTCTTGGCAGTGGTAACGATGGCCAATATTTTGTCATATCTTTTAGCAAACTACAGTCCGGTTGTCTGGGGATTTTTCAGTGGGTTGGTGTTGGCCTCCACCATTTTTCTTGTTCGTGGACACGTGCAATGGCGGCTGTCTTTTTGGTTGCCGTTTTGTTGTGGGATGGTATTGCCTGTTGTGCTGGCATTGGCTCAGCCAAGTCATATAGAACCAACTTGGCCAATTGTGTTTTTTTCGGCAGTGTTGGCGATTTGTGCCATGGTTTTACCCGGTATTTCCGGAAGTTTTATCCTGCTAATGCTCGGTATGTATGAACATGTCCTGCGAGCTGTCAGAGAACTGGATATATTGTTTTTAATCGTCTTTATGACAGGTTGTGCAGTCGGTATTTTGTCATTCTCCAGGCTGATTTCTTTCCTGTTGGAAAAATACACTGCGTCGGTGATGGCAGTGCTTACCGGTATTCTGGCTGGTTCAATGCTGAAACTCTGGCCATGGCAGTTTGAGGGACGGTTTTTGTCACCGGCAGATTATAGCCAGGCTCACTCAACTCAGAATTTTCTCTATATAACTGTTTTAGCCTGGTTAATGGGGATGGTTGTGATTCTGTTGTCACAGAGATTGCTAGAGCGAAATGAAAAAAACATTGACTAAATAATCGCAAGTCATTCTTTGGCAAATAGTGGTGATAAATATTCATTGTATGCTTCTGTAAACATATACTTGTGCTTCATTATTAATAATAAGAATGTGGTTATGTTTGAATTGGACGAAAGATTACAGTCGGATTGCCTTGACCTCGGGCAGTTGAATTTATGCAAGGTTCTGCTGCTGAAAGATGCTAACTATCCTTGGGTTATTCTGGTTCCGATGCGGGATGATATAAAAGAAATATATGATCTCGACGAGCTTGATCAGGAACAACTGGTATGGGAGTCCTCCTTTGTTTCCAAAGCGTTGGCAAAGTGTTTTGATGCAGACAAAATGAATGTCGCAGCATTAGGTAACGTTGTCTCTCAATGCCATATTCATCATGTAGCCAGAACCATTGATGATCCTGCATGGCCAAATCCGGTTTGGGGGGCAGTGCCTCCTCGTGGTTATACCCGTGAACAATTGATTAGCCGCGGTAAGGAAATACAGGAAGCATTGAAAACATCCGTTTTCATTCCGGCCAATCTGGAGAACTGATGTGATGTTGGAAGAATTTCAGGCTGTATGGAACATGTAGTAGACGATATTCTGTCCTTTTGGCTGGGACCTCTGGATAACGAGGGCCTGGCTAATCTGCAGAAACAGCGTCGTTGGTGGCTTTCAAGTTCAGCATTTGATCAGGAAATCGATACTCTGTTTGCTGGACTATTACAAAACGCTGAAAACGGGATGTTACTTGATTGGTTGAATTCGGCGGACAGTTGTTTGGCATATATTATTTTGACAGACCAGTTCAGCCGCAACATATACCGCCATACTAACAGAGCATTTAGAAATGATGGTCTTGCGCAAGCGGCTACCCATCATGCTCTTAAGAATAACTATTTAAAAATATTGCCCGTCGCAGGACGGTGTTTTTGCTTAATGCCGTTGATGCATAGTGAATGTTTGGAAGATCACAAAACGCTTGAGCAGATTTTAAATCAACAAACCAAAGAAGTTGGTTTGTCTAATGGCGTTGTTCGGTTTTGGTCTGGAATCACTAATTCTGCACAGGAACATCGCGCTATTATTGAGCGTTTCGGTCGCTATCCTTACAGAAATGAGGTGTTGCAGCGACAGAGCACGGCTAGGGAGCTTGAATACCTTAAGCAAAATGGCAGTCGGTTTGGACAATAGATTGAGGTAAGCGATATTAAGATTTTACATAATATACACGCGTTGGATGTTATCTTTTTTAACTGGCTAATGTCATTGCCGTCGCAAAATACCCAGGCAAAATGGTTGCGCAAAATTTCCTGGACAGGTGATGGATATGTACCCATTGCCTTTGGAGTGTATTTACTTTATTCCCATCAGTATGGATGGGCGAAACTCATTGGGCTCGGTTATCTACTGGAGCGCGGATTTTATTTTTCATGCAAGTATGGGTTTCGTAGAAAGCGTCCGGCTAATGCCATCGGGGATGTTGAGACTTATATCAAACCTGCAGATCAATACAGCTTTCCCAGTGGTCATACCTCTGCGGCGTTTTTATTCGCCAGTATCGTGGCCGGATATTGGGGTGTCGGCTGGATGTTCTTACCTGTCGTAATATGGGCTGCGCTTGTGGCTTTCTCGCGGATGATCATGGGGCTGCATTTTTTGTCGGATCTTCTGTTTGGTGTATTGGTTGGTAACGCCTGTTACTGGATTGCACGAGTGATTGTGCTGTCATAAAAAATTCACTGAAATTCAATACTACTGAAATTCACTTCCCATAGTGTCAGCTCAATCAGGAGCTATGGGATAAATGAATGAATCTTCTGCACAATATTCATGAACTGGACGTTGTAACCTTTCACTGGTGTATGGCTCGTCGGCACCGGGAGTTGCTTACCCGGACAGGCCGGCTCATTTCCAGAACCGCTGATGGCCCGTTATATGCGGTTTTCGGATTACTCATGGTTTATCTCGGATATCAGGCCTGGGGTTTGGCGCTGGCGTTGAGCTTTGCCGTCGAGAGACCGATATATTTTGTGTTAAAGAATGGTTTTAAGAGAAACAGACCTGCTGCAGCGTTATCGGATTTCCGGAGTTTCATTCAACCTTCAGACCAGTTCTCCTTTCCCTCCGGCCATACATCAGGGGCGTTTGTTTTTGCCTGTTTTATCAGTCAGGTTTTTCCCCAATGGAGCGTATTGATTTATCTTTGGGCTTTGAGTGTCGGTTTGTCGAGGATTTTTCTGGGAGTGCATTTTCCAACCGATACTGTCATGGGCGCATTTTTAGGAAGCAGTTGTGCAATATTGGCCATGGGAGTTTTGCTGCCATGAAAATTTTATATGGTGTGCAGGCAACGGGTAATGGTCACATTACCCGTGCCAGAGCAATGGCGCCGTTATTGAAAGCATCAGGCCTTGATGTTTCCTATCTGTTCTCGGGACGTGCTCGGGAAGATTTGTTTGATATGGAAGAGTTTGGCGATTTCCAGGTACGGGAAGGACTGACCTTTATCACCCGTGATGGCTGTTTGAAAATTGGTGAAAGTTTCAAGCAGGCATCACTGAAAAATTTGTTTCGCGATATCCGGGAACTGGATCTTTCCAGTTACGATATGGTGATTTCTGATTATGAACCTGTCACCGCCTGGGCCGCCAGATTGCAGTCGCGAAAATGTTTAGGGCTGGGGCATCAGTATGCATTTGGCCATCGTGTTCCACGTTATCGGATCGATATTCCGGGCCAGTTGGTTTTGCGGTGGTTTGCTCCGGCTCAAATGCGCCTCGGAGTTCATTGGCATCACTTCAACAATCCGATTTTGCCTCCAATCATTCATATCGAAGATAACCCCCCGGTACCGGATTCTCGTAAAGTTCTGGTGTATCTGCCATTCGAGAACTCTTTCAATGTATTGAATCTGCTCAAGAAGGTGACGGATTATGAATTTCATATGCATTGCAAAGATATTCGGCCGGGTGTGTATGGAGCTGTAACCGTACATCCATTTAGCCGCTCTGGTTTTCAGGCGAATCTACAGCAAGCCGAATCAGTGCTATGTAATGCCGGGTTTGAGCTGGTGTCTGAAGCCCTGAACATGGGAAAGCGCATCATGGTTAAACCCTTAAAAGGTCAGGTTGAGCAGAAATCCAATGCCAAAGCCCTACAGCAGCTTAATCTTGCCTGGACCTGTTCCCATTTATCTGTTCAGAGCATAGATCAATGGTTAAGAGGAGGGGAGGTGGTACGTATTCAGTATCCAGATGTTGCTGCAGCAATCGTCCAATGGCTGCAGGAAGGCGCTGTGAGACCAATTTCTGAATTAAGTGAACAGCTCTGGAATGAAGTGGGAAGTCATGACCGTACTGGATTATTCTTGAAATCGATGGTTGCCTGAAAACCAGCTGATATAAATAGTCATCTTTTACAGGAATGAGACAAGTATTTTATCGAATGCGGCAATTGACCAGCCGGTCAGTTGACGTACACCTCAATACCCAACAAACTGCTCCGTCTGTGTAAAGAGTTGATTACAGGCGAGGGGCGACACCGAAACCAACGTTAATCTACTACTGAAAAACGCTCTTTTGTGAGAGAGTGGTTTTTCAGATATTTGGCGAAATTGCCAGATTTTTCCTGCCTGTTTTACTAAGTCCTGAATAAGTCCGTTCGCAGTTTTTGTGAAATTGTTTCTATTCCTGGTATTTTTCTGGATATCGGAGTGTAAGTTTATAATTACGAATAACAACGGTTGAGCGATGCGTTTACAAGTCCTATGTGAAAACAGAATGGGTATAGCCCATGAAATACTGGATGTTCTGGTGCAATATAAAATTGACTTGACCGGAATTGAAACAGGTCCTGATGGTCAGATCTATCTGCATATCCCCAATCTTGAGTTCGAAAAATTTCAGGATTTGATGCCAAATATTCGGAAGGTGGGGGGCGTGACGGATGTTTCCACCATTGCCTACATGCCTCAGGAGCGCGAACGGCAGGAGTTGTTAACGCTGGTCAGAACTTTGCCGGAACCTATCATTTCGATTGACGCACGTGGCCATATTATTGTTGCCAACTATGCGGCCAAGCGTATATTCAAGCTCAGTGATGAAGAAATCAAAGATCGTCCTCTTAAACAATGGATTAAAGGGTTCAACATTAACAAATGGTTAAACCAGGAGAGTTGGGAACCCCAAACAACCTACATCCAGCTGAAAAACCATACCTACTTGTGTGACATAATGCCGATTAGTTTGCCTGAAGCTTCTGATGAGGAAGCTGTGATGGCTGGCGCCGTACTCACCTTTAAGTCGCCATCGCGCCTTGGCAAGCAGATGATCGCGTTTAACCAGACGGCTGGTGAGTTCGACATGATCATCAGTGAAAGTCCACTTATGAAAAAGCTGATCCGCCAAGCCAAAAAAATGAGTCAGTTGGATGCCCCGGTTCTGATAACCGGGGCAACCGGAACGGGTAAAAACCTTCTCGCCAAGGCTTGTCATCAGCATAGTTTGCGCAGAGATAAGCCTTTTTTGACACTTAATTGTGGCAGCTTGCCAAAAGAGGTCGCTGAAAGTGAGTTGTTTGGACAGACAGAAGGAGCGTTTGAAGGAGCCAGGGAGAGCAAAGGAATATTTGAGCAAGCTGAAGGAGGGACGGTGTTTCTGGATGAAATCGGCGAACTGGATCTTTCCCTTCAGACAAAGTTTCTCGGGCTGTTGCAAAATGGACGTTTTCGAAAAGTAGGAGCAGAACAGGAGGTACGGGTAGACGTTCGTATCATTTGTTCAAGCCAGCAGAACCTGGTAAAAAAATGCCAACAGGGTACCTTTCGTCAGGACCTTTATTATCGGTTGGACGTATTGTCCCTTGAGCTCCCTGCTTTACGGGATCGTCCGCTGGATATTCTGCCGCTGGCCGAACATTTTATTGCCCGTTTTTCTGAGCCTCAGAAAAAATTCTTTACCCTTTCCAAGCCTTGCCAGAATCTGTTAACCCAATATCAGTGGCCAGGTAACGTACGTCAGCTTGAAAATACCTTATTCAAAGCAGTTACTTTGTTAGAGGGAGACGTCATGGAGCCGGAAGACATACAGCTCCCAGAAAATGATGTTTCATTTTCGTCTTTTGGATATCGACTCGATGAAAATTTTTCGGGGTCTTTGGACGAGGCTGTCAAAAAATTTGAATCCGAAATCCTTCGACGTTTATATCCAGCCTATCCCAGTTCACGTTTATTAGGGCGAAAATTGGGGATTTCACATACTGCGATTGCCAATAAGCTGCGTGATTATGGGATAAGAAGAGCATCTGATAAAAACAAGAATGGGGAAGTGAGCTGTTAGGGACAAGGGCGTTTGAAAAATGACCTGTTTGCCCTGGGGTGTCGTTGGCTCTTTCCAGAGTCGAAAACCCGCACTCATGCAATTCAGTCAATTTGAGGTTCTTTGAGTGGGTGCTTGCTACTAACCCACAGTTCAGAATATCGGATATAGTGTCCTAAATAAAAACGCGATTCAGATGAACAGCCAACAGACATTGGCGGCACGTTTGAATCTTGTCATATTAGCCACTCATTCTTCGAGAAGCTCGCCAGAACGCCACATCTGGGTTGCAGCCCCGCCATTGCCTGCGAGCTGCGCCTTGTTGTGGCGCTCTGGCGGTGCTTTCTTAATACATGTCTTATTCAGGACACTACACTAGCTTCATAAGCGTGGGATGATTCGAGCCGAGACTGTTGAAATCGTGAGTATCCATGCAGATACCGTTGGTCGGCGTCTAAAGCCTGACGCAAAACATCTCGAGGTCGATCAGAGAGGTCGAAAAACGGACAAAGCACGCTGCTCGACGACTGATCGCGAAAAACAGATTCAATCCAGCACCATCGACAAAACGCCAGACCCATTGAATATGACCTGGTATGGAGTCCTGACTAAAACCTATTTTTCAGAGGTCCCTTAGAAAACAGCTGCAGGGGGGGGCTCGAAGGGTGGGACGGAGGCTGCAGTAAATGTACCCGCTTGCAAACTGAATTCAGCAGCCCACCTGAATATGCGATTTATTTGAGACACTACACTACTACGTCTTGCGGACGCGTAAAACGCTTGAGGAGTTGTATCTTTAATTGCCTTGCCAGGCTTTAATGACTCACTCTTCCACCTGATGAGTCCGATTTGCCTGTTTTGACAGTCAGCCAAACGTCTCCTGAGCAGAGTGACGGAACGGCGTCTGTTGTAAGTCCAATTCATTCAACCAAAGCTCTGACTACTCCAATGGCTCGGACCCGCATCCCGCTTTATGCATTTTTCATTGAGCCAAAAACATGCGCTACCCGTGCCTGCCTTATCGATTTCTTCAGGCTTGTGACCTACTGCCTGTTCGTCAACGGTTGGTTGCGTTTTTCTTCTTTGATGTATCTGATTTCGAGACCCCATGGCATGGTACACACTGTTTACCCTCTCGTCTTTAGCGCTATTTTCCGTCAATCCCTCATCGCGTCTGTCGAGGTCTCCTCACATGCCTAAATCAGCTTGTGTTCATGGTCGTTTTTAAAGCCATAATACGAGTGGTCATGTTTCTTGGCCGGCCAGTATCGACAATCTGACGTTTACGAGCCCCCTGATCTGCAATTGCCCTTCAAAATTATAAACTGATCTTTGATGATATTGGTTCTGGTTAACTGTTCCCTAAACAACCATTATGGTTTTGGCATCTGTGAATATTAATGGGAAACAGACGCGCTAGAAAACCGATCATTCGGTTGCAGAAGTGACGGATGGTAAAACAGTCAAATTATCGCAGATCAACCCCCGGGTACATCTTGGCACATGATATCAATCTCGATAGAAGCCTTTTGCAAACTATGAACGGCCGAATGTAAGAGCGCAATTGACCCTCCAAGGTATTTATGGTCTGGTAAATAGGCGGTGCTCATAATTGTGTTTTTAACGGTTACATCACCAATTAGATTTTCTCTTATGAGTCTGCCGGTGCCAAGCCTGTTGCGTTGTTAAATTGATCTTCTCCTACCAAAGTGCGATAGAGGAATAAAATGCCTTTATAGTTAATTATGGGATCAATTGATAAGTATTAGAATGATAAATATTTAGAGTTTGATCTGTTGTTTGTATTTTCGAAGGCTCGTTTGTGTGTATAAAGCGCAAATATTGATCAACTATTGCCGGGCAATCAATTATGCCGGGTTAACAATTTTAGTCATGGAACAAAACGGTGTTTTGATAAGTGTTGTCAGGTTCATGTAAGGGTTAATGCCCGACAGGTTTTAGCATTTCTGTCCTGACTACTAAAACAGCAGTGATGATAAATAAGGTTTTCATTAAGGTAAATTTTATAACGGATAAGGTAATAAACAGGTATCGTTTTTTATGATATGTTGCCAAAAAAATACACTAAAAATACGTTGGATTGCATATTAATGTTCGCAAAAATAAAACACGAATGGCTTCTTTAATATTTAATTATACGACAAAAAATGACATGCATAATGTTGTTTTTATGCGCGCATTACGTTTCTTATAACCCTGTTGTTTTGTGAAAAATTGTCCTGCTGATTGATAAGGGTTTATCAGGAATTCTGTTTTTCAGGATCATATTTTTCTAGTAATCAAAAAATTACTGATTCCACTTAATCTGGAGTTTTCTATTAACCCCCGAAAGCATTTATGTCGGGTTAATAATGTAATTCGGGGAGGCATCAAGGTGTCGGGCTATCCCAATGGCCTTAGCTAAAGCGAGCCTCGAGAAATTAAGGTGTTTCACACAACACCCAGGTTTTTCGTTGGTGATAGTGAAAGGGGTCATTGGTTGTCGGATTAATCGTTTGAGGCGAAAAACTCAAATTGCTTAACCAGGCTGAGGGGCGACTTACATTTCGTATGCTTTCTGACATGTTTTCGAGAAAATGTTTGATCGTGCCGCAAAAATTCAGGTTTATTTGAAATTGTATCTGAAAGATAGAATCTATAAAAGGTGTTGTATTTGACAGAAATTATTCTGAAATTACCCTCCGGAAAACTGCGATTGTACTGTTTTGGAAGGAAATATGCCGTTTTATTCGCAGGTAACAGAAAGCTGCAGTCAGTTAAAGTGCTTTTTAAAGTCCATCGATAACTGTCCGATGACGGCCAGGATAATATTGAGACAAGTTAAAAATGTTAACAGTGATGAACAACTATATGCATGGTTTGGTAGCGATACCTGTAGTGCACGCCATGGCTGAAAAATCTGTATTCGCGATAATCCAGCGCGAACAACCATGTCGTCTATCAAGCTTGGTTGATCGGACCGGTGCCAATGCTGGTCACTTGTTGACCGCGTTGTTACTGCTCGAAGGTCTTGGTTATATTGAGGGAGTCAGGCAAGACAGTATCTGTTACGTGAGAGATGGTGCTCCGCCTCACCTACCTGCAAATATCCATCAACTACTAGTGTTTCCATTCGATGAATATCTCAGGCAATCGCAAAAAAAATTAACGCTGAAACCCTGGATTGATCTTATGAAACAGCGGTGGCAGCTTGACCCAGAACTCGCCATGTATCTCGATGGTTGTCTGTTAGTTCCGTTGCTGCTGTCGCTTAATGAACATGGCATGCTGGAGCTTGGTAGTGGACAAAAGATCTTTACTTTTTTTCATGCAAAACTGTCTGTACACGATGAACTGGTAAACATTTTTCATG
Source organism: Gynuella sp. (assembly GCF_050297175.1). Lineage (NCBI taxonomy): Bacteria > Pseudomonadati > Pseudomonadota > Gammaproteobacteria > Oceanospirillales > Saccharospirillaceae > Gynuella > Gynuella sp. The sequence goes on from NZ_JBNKSF010000059.1 coordinate 12,959, forward strand.
ATCGTGGATGGTTGGAACCAGATGATGGCGATTGGCAGGTTACCGGGATAGGTGAGTTTGTTGCGCGCAGGATTTTCATTACGGCATCAGTGGCTTCGTATTTACCGATGTATTCTCAGATCGACGCGGTGATCTTTGGAGATTGTCAGGAAGTCTTCAGTCGCGATAGTGAGGGGCACGAGAAGCATGTGGATCGGTCACTTAATGTATTAGGAAGTGGCTTCCAGCATCAAAAGTTTTTTTCAGAACTTGAAAGTATCGTGTCCACTCTCTTCAATCACCAGCCGGTTTCCGAGCAACCCAGATATATCGCTGATATGGGCTGTGGCGATGGGCAAATGCTGTTTAAGTTGTATCAGGTTGTGCGGGACAAAACTGAGCGTGGCAAACAGCTGGAGCAATACCCTCTAAAGCTGATTGGCATCGATTACAACAAAAAATCCCTGATTGAAACCAGCGCTACATTGAATGGTCTTGACCATTTGGTGATACATGGTGATATCGGTGATCCACAACAGATGATCAATGACCTTATCGAACAAGGCATTGAAGATACGGAAAATATTTTACATGTACGTTCATTTTTGGATCACGATCGGCCATATTTGAAGCCTGTCAATGTGCCTGGCGCATATGCCCACCATGTTTATGGATCTTTTACTCATCCTGACGGTACCCGTCTAATGCCAGAAGCCGCCTACCAGAGTCTGGTGGAGCATATGTCTCGATGGGCTGAAATACGGTCCAGGTTCGGGTTTTTGATACTCGAAGTCCACTGTTTGGGAACCCAGGCGATAAATCAGCATCGGTCACAGACCGAAAGCCTTAATTTTGATGCCTATCATCGATTTTCATCGCAACTGTTATTGGAGGCTGCGGATTTTATTGCTGCCACTGCAGAATCCGGGCTGATCCCTGAGTTTGTACTCGCCAAGACTTATCCACGGATTTATCCCTTCACCAGAATTACACTGAACTATTTTCGACAATGCCGCTGGTGTTTAAGAATTGCGGATGTCGATGATATTCCGGTGCTTGAACGCATGGAGAAACAACGGTGCGAACAGGACGGAATGGTATCGGACTTTTCCGATCAGGTGACTATTGCTCAGCGTATTCAACAGTATCCAACCGGACAATGGGTTGCCACCCAGGAGGGGAAGGTGGTCGCGGTAATCTATTCACAGAGAATAGCCAATGATCCCGCACCACGGGAAAGCAGATCACCCGGCCTGCAATGGCTCCATCAAGATAATGGCCCTGTCGCAGAACTGTTATATATGTGTGCCTATGATTCAGAAGTGTCGGAACTACTCTATCAGTTTGCGAGGTATTACCACCAAATCACCACCAATATTGAAGCAGTTGTTGGTGATGAACGTTTAGTGACAGAGAGCATCATTAACCATCGTGAAACAGAAGTTATTTTTCCTGTCAAATTATCAGAAACGCTGACAAGGTTTGTTCGCCGATATCCTCTGGATGAGTCTGAAGATGACATTCATGTTGAAGCCGTACTCGACGAATTCTGTGTTACCTGGTTGATACATAACTTTAGTCGGATGGGGATTTTTTTAGACCAGCAAATAATTTATCCGAATACTCTGCAATTGGCAGACACGATGGGGGTTGAGCCTAAGTATCGTCAGCTGCTTGACTGTCTTGTGGATATATTGATTGCTCATCAGGTTGTTGACCAAACCCCTCAAGGCTTGCGGGCTAACTCAAATTATTTCCGCCTTATGCCTAAAGAATTGGGAGTGGCCCGTGAGCAGTTTAAGCGTCGATTTATTCAGCAATATCCTTCTTATACCGCCAATATTGAATTGGTCTTTGAGACACTGGACAACATGCCAGCGGTTTTGAGAGGCGATGTTTCAATTTATGATGTTGTGTTCGCGAATGGGGACATGTCGTTATTCTCAGAACTGTTCATACACAACCCTGTCTCTCGATATTTTAATGAACTGGTTGCCGAATCGGTGCTGGCGGTGGTCGAACAAAAACTGGCGGCTTATTCATCTGATAAACTAAAGATTTTGGAGGTGGGAGCCGGTACCGGTGGTGTTTCGGAGGCAGTTCTTTGTCGGCTGAAAGCGTATGGCGGTAACGTGGAGTATGACTACACGGATATATCCGGCTCGTTCACACGTTATGGGCAAAAACGCTTTTCAGACCAATATCCGTTTGTTCAATTCAAGCGACTGGATATTGAAGAGGATCCGATTGTCCAGGGTTTTATTGAACAACAGTACGAAGTCGTTGTCGCCGCCAATGTACTTCACGATACCCGCTTGGTCGTACCTTCATTGGAGAGAATCAGGAAACTGTTGAAGCCGGGTGGGGTCTTCGTATTGAACGAATTCACCGCAATGAAGGATTTTCTGCTGTACACCGGTTGTTTTTTGCATGGCCCTTGGTTATTTGAAGACCCGCAAGACCGTCTGAATAAAGTTTGCATGCTAAGTTCTTCGCTCTGGGAACAGGCTTGTGAAAAAGCAGGTTTTGAACATATTTCCGCTTATGGGTTGCCATTTATTCGTGATGCAGAAAAATTCAGGCAAAGTGTACTGGTGGCGCACGCGGGCAACCATATGTCCGCCACAGAGACGGCAAATACAGTCGCAAAGGTTAATTTTTCTGTTGGCAGCAATAATTCCGAGGTCCCTGTTCAGCAGTTAGTGGAAACAGTTGTCCATGAGATTCTTGGAGAAAGCCGTGCCCAGGCGCTGACAGATACCCATCCGTTTATGGAAGCAGGTATAGATTCCATCGAAATGTTGGAACTGAGAACCTTGCTGGCCCGTAGAACCGGTCATGATCTGACCGCTCCCTTCCTTTTTCAATACAACACCAAAGCCAGGGTGGTTGAATATTTTACCAGACATGGTGTGATGGAAACGCCGATGCTTCCAGAGACAAAAGCTCTCCGGGAACAACCAGAGAAAGAACGCTCGACTGACGTCCCACCAGTCCCCCCGGTAAAAACTCCTCAGATACCTAATGAGCACATGAAGTCTGTCATCAATGATGTCTTTATTGAAATTATCGGTGAGGTCCGGGACCAGCAACTGGCCGAGGACAGGCCGTTCATGGAAGCAGGTATTGATTCCATTGAAATGCTTGAGATTCGCACGCTGCTCTCCAGGAAAACGAATCAGCTGCTCGATGCTCCGTTCCTGTTTGAGCACAATACCAAAGCCCGGTTGTACCAGTATTTTTCCACTGAATCTAAGACATCATCAACGATAGTCTCATGTCAGGAAACGACTGGTGAGGTAACCGATGATGGACTGATGCTAACTGTTCCCTGTTCTAAAGAAGAATCCCATGTATCTGCTGGCAAGGAAGGTCTGGAGCAAGCACCGATTGCCGTCATTGGTATGGCGCTACGTTTTCCCGGTGATTGTACGGATGAGAACAGCTTCTGGCAGATGCTGGCTAATGGTGAATCAGCTGTCGGATATCTGCCGGCAGACCGCTGGCAATGGCCGTTGTCTGCTGACCTTGAGGAGGTGGATCGAGGCTTGGGGGCAGGCGCATTTTTGGAACGTATTGATGAGTTTGATCCGGCATTTTTCCGTTTGGGTGGTGCTGAAGCCGAACTCATGGATCCTCAGCAAAGGTTGTTGCTGGAACTGAGCTGGGAGTTGCTGGAAAACGCCGGATATAAAGCATCCAAACTGGCTGGTAGTCAGACGGCGGTATATGTGGGGGCTTGCCACTTTGATTATCGCGAGCTGGTGGAGAAAGCATCCACGCTCCCCGAAGCGCATTTGTCGACTGGAAACCATGGTTCCATTCTGGCAAACCGTATTTCCTATTTTTACGACTTCCATGGCCCCAGTGTCTTGTTTGATACGGCCTGCTCAAGCTCTCTCGTAGCTATTCATTATGCAGTAAATGCCCTACGTCATGGTGAATGTACGCTGGCCCTGGCCGGTGGCGTCAACCTGATGTGCAGCCCAATGAATACATTGGCATTCTATCGTGCCGGGATGTTGTCCAGAGAAGGACGATGCAAGGTATTTGATGCCAGCGCAGATGGTTATGTGCGTGGAGAAGGTGCTGCATTTGTTTTGTTGAAGCCGTTGCATGAGGCACGGCAAGACGGTGATACCATTCACGGCCTGATTCGTGGTTCTGCTGTTAATCACGGTGGTCAGGCGAGTTCATTAACCGCGCCGTCACCCGCGGCACAAAGTGAGCTGCTAAAACAGGCCTATCGCAACGCCGGGGTGTCACCCTTGACCGTTGGGTATATAGAAGCACATGGTACTGGAACGTCTTTGGGTGACCCGATTGAAATTCAAGGGCTGCAGACGGCTTTTCAGCAGTTGCTGGCAGAGGAATCCCAATCATTACCCGAACAACCCTGGTGTGGTATCGGGTCGATTAAAACCAATATAGGTCACCTCGAGGGTGCTTCGGGCATTGCGGGGTTCATCAAAGCTCTGTTATGTGTGAAGAATGGGGCATTGCCGGCTTCTCTTAACTATCAACGCCTTAACCCTAATATCCGGTTAAGCGGAGATACACCGTTTTATGTGGTTCAGCATAGCCAATCCTGGCCACTGCCACCGTCGAACCAGGCCGCGCAGCCCAGAAGAGCGGGCGTCAGTGCATTTGGATTTGGTGGGGCCAATGCGCATGTGGTACTGGAGCAGTTTGCGGACTCTTCGACGGAAGATGGTATTGCACCAGTGCCAGCTCAGATCATTGTGTTATCCGCGAGAAACGAACAGCGTCTGATCGCGGCTGTCGAGAACCTTCGCGCGTTTCTTCAGAGCTCGGTCGAATCCTTACCCGTTCGGGAACTGGCCAGAGTGGCATATACGCTACAAACGCGGCGCGAGGAAATGGATGTCCGGATGGCTGTGGTTGTTCGCAGTATTGCGGATTTGTGCGATCAGCTGGACAGATATGTAGCCGCAACCGGGCATGGCAACCGGACACTCAAAGGCAATGTACGGCAGGACAAAGAGCAGTTGTCTTTGTTCTGGAGCCAGGATAAACAAGAAGCCCAGGCGTTTGTCCGCGAGTGCCTACACCATGAACGACTGGAAAAACTGGCCCAGTGTTGGTGCTGGGGAGCGGATGTCGACTGGCAGTTGTTATGGACCGGGAGACAGGTAAGGCCGGTAACATTACCGGGCTATCCATTTGCCAGGGAGCGTTACTGGATTGAATCATCTGGACCAGACTTTATGGTCAGTACGAGTCGCCTGCATCCGTTGGTCGATAAAAATATATCTACACTGGCAAGCTACTCGTTTCATTCTGTATTCACCGGCAATGAATTTTACTTGCGTGATCACCAAGTGTCTGGCCAAACAGTTCTTCCCGGTGCAGCGTACATTGAAATGGCTAGGTTCTGTGTTGAAACTGCCGCAGAGCAAAGTATCACCCGTATACAGAACCTTTCCTTTCAACGGCTTTTCAGCGTTAACCATCATCATGCTGAGATTTTCGTCAGTTTGTCTGTGAGTGGTAGTCAGATTGATTTTGAATTTCACAGCGGTAGCTGCGGTAACGAACGACAGGTGTTCTGCGATGGTCAGGCATTCTTTAGCGAGTTGCCATGGCTGGATGATAAGGTTGGCCTGAACGAGCTTATCAGTTATGTGTCTGATCAGCTGACGGTCGCACAATGCTATGAGTTGCTTGAGTCATGTCAATTACGATATGGCGGCACATTTCAGGTTATCCAGAAGTTTTATTATAACGCCCACGAATCTGTTACCAGACTCGTGCTCCCGAGCACTCCGAATATCGACAATCAAGCGCTGAAACTACATCCTGCTATTCTGGATGGTGCATTTCAGAGTGTGGTTGTACTGCTCGCCGCGAGAGGACAAGGTCGACGGGGCAGCTATTTACCGCTGTCTATCGAGGCCATTGAGATTATCCGAGCTATCCCGGATAACTGTTACGTTTATGCCAGACCTTCCGATCAGCCTCATGTGCAGACGGAAAAGATCAGAAAGTACGATATATCGATTCTGGACGATCAGGGGCATGTCTGTATCAGGATTCACAATCTGGTTCTAAGGATCAATATTGATGGGGTTGATGCTGATCCGGAGCGAAGTTTTTATCAGTTTCCCTGGGTTGAAAAACCGCTGGCAGTTGCTCAGTCGAATCACCGGTCCGGTCCCACCTGCTATTTCGTGTTTGGCAATGATACACAGACAAAAGATGTATTGAGCAATCAGCTCCTTCGATCCAAGGCTATGGACACCCGTATTATTCTGGTTCAGTCGGGACGTGAATTTAAATATCTTGATAACGATATTTGTCAGATTGATCCCGGAAGCGAGGAAGACTACGTCAAACTGACGCAGATGATCGGCGAGCATCATGGACTGACTATTAATGTACTTCACCTCTGGTCGATGGAAAGTCAGATCAACGAACGTCATGAGCCGATCAATGCTTACCTGAACAATGGTTTTTATTCTTTGTTGTTCTTCACCAAACAATTGATAAAACAGCGCCTGAACGCAGAGGTTTATCTACTTTACTTTTATGCGGAAGCAAATGAATGGTTGAGCGGTCTGAGCGGGTTTCATAATACCATCGCCCGTGAGCATCCTTCTTTTCACTATAAAAATGTCCACTATATGACTCGCAATACGGCTTCTGTTGAGAACGTGGCAGAACAGCTTGTAACCTGCGCAATGGCGGAGCTTCATCCCAACAGCTATGACTCTGTCAGTGTTCAATATGATGGCCGTGAGAGAAAGATACGGCAGCCTCAGCGACTTAACCTCCGTCATTTGGAAATAGCAGAATTAACTGTCAAGCATTCGGGGGTGTACCTGGTCACGGGTGGCAGTGGGGCACTCGGTGTGTCCGTGGCAAAGCTTTTGTGTACCCGTTCAGAGCCCAACATAGTATTGGTCGGACGCAGGCCGCCAGAGGTGGTCAAGGCGGAATGGTCAGCGTCTTTTCAGTCCCAGGGCGACAGCGTTCGCTATATTCAGTCGGACATCAGTTATCCGGAACAGGTTCGCAGCCTCATTGCACAGCTGAAAGCAGAGTATGGTTCGATCAACGGCATTGTTCACTGTGCCGGAGTCATTCGGGACGCCTATGTCTTCAATAAAACCTTGGAGCAGGCTGAATCTGTCATTGCCCCGAAAGCCTTGGGAGTGACGTATCTGGATCAATACACCCAGGATGAGAAGCTGGAATTTTTCCTGTTGTTTTCTTCTATTAGCGCGGTTTTTGGAAATCCCGGACAAGCTGACTATGCATTTGCCAATGCCTTTATGGATGCATTTGCAGAACATCGGGAAGTGCTGCGTGCCAGTGGTCATAGAAATGGCGTATGTCGCAGTATCAACTGGCCACTCTGGCAGGAGGGTGGCATGCGACCAGATGAACAATCACAGGCATTTATGGAGCAACAGCTGGGATTATGCCCGATCCCTCAGGATCATGGTCTGGCTGCTGTTGTTCAGGCTCTTTATATCGATGCGCCACATCTCATGTACGTTGAAGGTAATCCGGCCAAAATAGAAACTGCGTTAAAGATACCGACAGTTTCGGAAAAACCGATATCCAGGCAGTCTCTATCCGAGAGAACTGGCTTCAGCCAAGCCGATTTTGATCGCCAGGCAGTGCGATTTCTGAAAGATATGATTGTTACAGAAATGAAACTGTCAGCAGATGGGTTTGATGAACATCTGCCTTTCGAGCAGTTTGGCATTAACTCCCTCATGATTGTAAAACTGAACAAAGCCTTGGAAGCGGTATTTGGAGAACTCTCCAAAACTCTGTTTTTTGAGTATCAAACGCTGACTGAATTGGCAGGATATTTTATTGCCAACCATCGTGACAGATTGCGTGAGCTGGTGTCTGGAAAAACCTCTGACCATACGCGGAATATTGCTTTGTCGGCGGTTGCTTCACCCCAATCGAATCATCTCAATCATCTGACATCAGTGGCTTCAGTTTCGCGATCCTTACAGCGTGATGCTGATGATATGGTCGCCATAATTGGCTTGAGTGGCCGCTATCCCGGCGCCGATACGCTCGATCAGTTTTGGGAAAACCTCAAATATGGTAGAGACAGTATTGAGGAAATTCCTCGTAGCCGTTGGGATCACGATCGTTTTTTTGATCCGGATCCAGACCGCAAAGGCAGAAGCTATAGCAAATGGGGTGGTTTTATCAGCCACGTAGATCGTTTTGATCCGCTGTTTTTTAATATCTCGCCGAAAGAAGCGGAACTAATTGACCCTCAGGAACGGCTGTTCCTGCAAACCAGTTGGGAAACGCTGGAAGATGCGGGATATACCCGCCGGGGGGTGGCCGATAAACGGGTCGGCGTGTTTGTCGGCGTCATGTATGGTGAATACCAGTTTTTCGGTGCCGAAGCGGTGATGCAGGGAGGGCCGGTCGTTACTGCTTCCATGTATGCTTCCATTGCCAATCGGGTCTCCTACTTTTTTAACTTCCATGGTCCGAGTATTGCCCTCGATACCATGTGTTCATCATCATTAACTGCCATCCATTTGGCCTGTGACAGTATTCGTAATGGAGACAGTGAAATTGCTATCGCCGGTGGTGTTAATGTATCCATTCATCCTTATAAATATGTTTTTCTGAGTCAGGGAAAATTTGCGGCAAAAGATGGGCGTTGTCGCTCCTTTGGCGCAGATGGCAGTGGATATGTGCCGGGAGAAGGCGTCGGGGCAGTATTGTTGAAGCCTTATCGTCAGGCCCTGGCTGATGGTGATCATGTTTACGGAATCATTCTGGGCAGTGCTGTGAATCACGGCGGCAAAACCAATGGGTATGCTGTTCCCAATCCCGTCGCCCAGGCAGATGTCATTGATCGGGCGATGTCCAGAGCGGGTATCAGACCACAGGATGTCAATTACATTGAAACCCATGGTACCGGTACAGCTCTCGGAGATCCGATTGAAATTACCGGGTTGTCCAGAGTATATGATAAGCATGCTCCTGCTAGGCAGTCTTGTGCTATCGGTTCGGTAAAATCCAATATCGGTCACCTCGAATCTGCGGCCGGCATTGCGGCGTTGACCAAAGTATTACTGCAGTTGAAACACCACCAGCTGGTGCCGTCCTTACATTCCGGTACTCTCAATCCAAATATTAATTTTGCCAATACCGCCTTTTATGTTCAGCAAAATCTGACTGTCTGGCGACCACCGTTATCAGGCGAAAAGCGTCGTATCGCGGCGATCAGCTCCTTTGGAGCTGGAGGGGTCAATGCCCATATGATCATTGCCGAACACCGTCAGGCCGCGATGTTGCCGCAATCGCCTGAGCCTCAATTGATTGTACTGTCAGCCGCTACCCAGGAGCGGCTGCGGATAGTATGTGAACGTCTGATGGAGTTTGTTGAGCCACTGGCAGATCCCCAAAATGTCCCTATGGCAGCAGAAGAAGATTTGCCCAATACCATCAGTCTTGCCGACATTGCCTACACGTTGCAAGTCGGCCGTGAAGCCATGAAAGAAAGGGTTGCGTTCGTGGCCTCTGATATATCCAGACTGATCTATCTGATTAGCCATTATCTGGATAATAATCTGGATGCCGCTGATATCTACTGTGGCTCCAATATGTCCGGTTCTGGAGATAATGCTGTAAACCCTGGTCATGGGCAAATATCAGACCTTCCTTCATTGGCGCGCCGATGGGTGAGCGGTGCCAACATCGACTGGAAAACACAAGCGCTCAATCAGACGGGTAGAAAAGTCTCTTTGCCCACATATCCATTTGCGCAGGAGCGGTGTTGGGCACCTGGTTCCGGAGATGGCTGGCTGGCCGAGCATTCCCTTGAAAGGGGAGAACGTCTGCATCCCCTGATTGATCAAAATATTTCCACTCTTACCCAGCAGTGTTTTGTCCGTACTTTTAAGGGGCACGAGTTCTACCTGAGAGACCATCTGGTCGATGGCAAATCCATATTGCCTGGGGTCGCATACATAGAAATGGTGCGCGCCGCCAGTGCTTTATCCAGCCCTGATCGACCTATGGTCATTCAACAAATGAGCTGGACCCATCCGATAGAAGTCAAAGGCTCCGGCAAAACCATCTACATCACTTTGCAACCTGAAACGCGAGGTGTTCAGTTTGAAGTCTATAGCGATACTGAAGGCCAGAAAGTGATTCACTCTCAGGGCCTGCTGATGGATGATCCCGGGCAGGAGCGTGCAGCCGATGTCGTCGATGTTGAGGCCTTTACCAAAGGATGTGCGACGGTGTATGGCGGTACGGATATTTATCGCCAATATGAAGCTGTCGGATTTGGTTATGGGCCGTCCTTCAGAGTTACCCAGTCCTTATGGGTTGCTGACCGGCAGGCGCTGGCATTGATTCGCCTACCGGAAGAGGCGCGCAACGAAGTATCGGAATTCATGCTGCACCCGGCCTTGATGGATGGTGCATTGAGGACTCTCTTCTGGGCCAATTACCCGGCAACGCTGGGACAAGGATTACTGTTAGTGCCCTACAGTATTGGTCGGATTGAAATACTCCATGCGCTACCGGAGACCTGTTATGCCTACGCGAGGGTACTGGAACAACCAGCCAATAGCCGACATGACCTGTTCAAATATCAAATATCGGTATTGAATGAACAGGGGCAGGAGCTGGTAAGGATCGATGAGTTTGTCTGTCGACCCTTCAGGAAACAGTCCTCTCTGCAACAGCCGGTATCAGAAAAGCCGGTTCTGTATTATCAGCCACAATGGCTGAAGGCCACTATCAATCAATCCTCCCGCAAGGATCCCGCCTCTGATGCTGTGTTAATGATTTTTCAATCTGACTCTGAACTGTTGGAAGGGTTAACCGGGGTATGGCGAAGGATCATCCGGGTTGCAGTGGGAGAGGGATTCAAAGTGTTGGGCGATGATCACTTTGAAGTAGAGCCCAGCAGCTTTTCGGATTACCAGCAGCTATTTCAGCAGCTGAATGAAAACGGATTAATGCCATCCGCCATACTGCACCTATGGAACCTTGAGCAGTCTGAGGATACGTCTGAAGTTCTGCAGCCGCAAGGCCTCGATCAGGGCTTATTTTCCATGGTCGCTGCCTTTCAGGCATTGAGTACGGCACGACCAAACCACCGTTGCCGTTGTGTCTACGCATACTTAGGAGGCGCTGACAGTATCAGGCCGGAGCATGACGCCGTTGGTGGATTCATCCGCTCGACCATAAAAGCCAATCCATATTTTCAAGCGATGACGGTACAACTGGAGCGGACATTGTTGACTGGCAATTGCCACTTGGCTTTATTGCTGCGAGAACTGAACGCTGACAGAAATATTCACAGCAGCGAGGTTCGCCTTAACGCCGCAGGCAGGTATGAGCGACGGTTACGATCACTGCATTCGTCAGGCATGCTAGATCAGGCGGTGCCTCTGAAAACTGCGGGCGTATATCTGCTGACTGGCGGGCTTGGAGCCATTGGTGAAGTATTTGCCCGATATTTGAGCGAACGCTATCAGGCCCGTTTGGTATTGGTTGGAAGGTCAGTCCAGACAGACCAGACAACCCGGCACATCAGAGACCTGGAGCTATTGGGCGGCAAGGCTTTATATGTGCAGGCCGATGTCGCCGATAGTCAGGATGTTCAACGTCTGTTTGCGACGGTTAACGAACACTTTCAGGATTTGAATGGCATTTTCCATATTGCCGGTGTGGTTGATAATACACCGATATTACAAGTCGATCAGATGATATTTGCCAAAGCAATTGCGGCAAAGGTTCAGGGAACGATTAATCTGGATTATGCCAGTCAATCAGAACGGCTTGATTTTTTCATTCTGTTTTCCTCCATCTCAGCCATGCTGGGCGATTTCGGTTCCGGCAGTTATGCCGCTGCCAATCGGTTTATGGATAGTTATGCGGACAAAAGAGAACAACTCCGTCAGCAGGGACAGCGTTACGGCAGGACCTTGAGCATCAACTGGCCATTGTGGAGCAGCGGTGGCATGGATGCTGATCTGGACGAAGAATCCCAGCGTTTGTATGAAAACTATTTCGGGATGCAGACATTTGATGGCGTTGCCGGCATTCGGGCATTCGAATGGCTACTGAGACAGGACTGCTCGCAGGCGGTCGTTGTACGTGGTGAACAGGACAAGATTGAATCAGCGTTGGGTCTCTCGACCAGTGCGGTCAAGGTTCATTCCGGTGCGCCGGCAGATCGTGAGATCTCGCAACCACTGTCCGTCGGTCCGGAAGCAAGTCATGATCCTTTGTTCGTAAACACTGAGCGTTTTCTCAAAAACACCCTATCGGTGGTAATCAAGTTGGCACCGGACAGAATCGATGCAAATGCCCGGCTTCAGGCCTATGGGATAGACTCAGTGATGATCATGGATTTGAACCGGTTACTGGCTAAAGATATTGCTGATCTGCCCGGTACGCTGTTCTTTGAGTATGAGAACATTTCCGAGATCACGGAATATCTTCTGCGTGAGCATCGTCCTGCTCTGGAGCATTTGCTGGGGCGGCCCTCGGATTCCGCTGAAGCACCCGCTCAGCAGCAGCCAACTGCTGCTGTCAATACCCTGTCAAATAACCATTCCCGGTTTCGCAACGAGATGGCCGTTCGTCATGAACACCCGGGATTGGATCGCGCCAGTCCGGAAGTTTCGGAAATAGCCGTCATCGGCATCGCCGGACGTTACCCTGAAGCCGAAGACCTTGAAGTCTTTTGGAAAAATCTACAGGCTGGTGCCGATGCGATCAGAGAAATTCCTGCTGATCGTTGGCGTCATCAACAGTATTTTGACAGTGATCCTGACTGTCCAGGTAAAAGCTACAGTAAGTGGGGTGGTTTTATTGCCGATGTCGATAAATTTGATTCCCTGTTTTTTCAGATATCTTCGTTGCAGGCAAAAACCATGGACCCACAGGAGCGGTTGTTTCTGGAGACCGCCTGGTCGGCGATAGAAGATGCCGGTTATACCCGAGCGACCCTGCCGCCCTCACGGTATGCCAGTAAGGGACTGGATGTAGGGGTGTTTGTCGGTGTCATGTGGGATGACTATGCCATTGTCGGCGCAGAAGAAAGTTTTCATGGTAATCCGGTCATGGCACTGTCAAACCGGTCCGCGGTGGCCAATCAGGTTTCATACTTTTTTGACTTTCGTGGTCCCAGTATGGTGGTGGACACTGCCTGCTCCTCCTCTCTGGTGGCCATCCATCAGGCCTGCGAAAGCCTGCGTCGGGGTGAGTGCCTGTATGCACTGGCCGGAGGGGTTAACGTCATGGTACACCCGGGTAAGTATGTCAATCTCAGCAGGATGAAGATGTTGTCCAGCGATGGCCACTGCCGTTCATTCGGAGCGGGAGGGGATGGTTATGTTCCCGGTGAAGGGGTCGGTGCAGTATTACTGAAGTCGCTGACCCAGGCTGTGACGGACCGTGATTCAATTCGTGCCGTTATTAAAGCCAGCGTGGTAAATCATGGTGGCAAAACCAACGGATTCACCGTTCCCAATCCTAATGCCCAGGAGGATCTGATTCGAACGGCTGTGCACAGAGCCGGTATCGATCCGAGGTCTGTCAACTATGTTGAAGCACATGGTACTGGTACTTCCCTCGGGGACCCGATTGAATATGCCGGGTTGGATAAAGCTTTAGGGCGATTGATGGATGGTAATCACGTGTGTGCCCTGGGGTCGGTAAAGTCCAACATCGGTCATCTTGAAAGCGCAGCGGGTATTGCAGCGCTGACGAAAGTGATATTGCAGTTGCAGCATCAGCAGATCGTTCCATCCCTGCACTCTGCCACTCACAATCCCTTGATCGATTTCGAACATTCGGCATTCTATCTGCCGCAGGCGCTTGGGCCCTGGCATCGTGTGACGGTGCAAGAAGCGGATCATACTGAAACTGTGTTTCCGCGTCGTGCTGGAATCAGTTCGTTTGGTGCAGGCGGCACCAATGTACATCTGATTGTAGAAGAATATGAGTTACCGAAAAGTAATGGTGGTCATGATTCGAGTTCGATGCAGCTTATCGTATTGTCTGCCAAAAACAGCGAAAGACTCCAACAAAAAGCCGGAATATTATCATCCTATCTGACTCGCCAGCAGGAGCTGGGTAATACCATCCGTTTGCAGGATGTTGCCTGTACGTTGCTCACCGGTCGGGAACAAATGCCCGAGCGGCTGGCGATGGTCGTGCAGGACATGAATGAGCTGATTTCCAGGTTTGCAGAGTATGGACAGGGGCGTGAAGTTGACAGTCTGTATCGCGGCAATGCCAGACATGAATCCGAGTTGCCGGCACTGATCAGTGAAGGCGAGAGCGGAAAAGCATTCATCCGATCATTGGTAGCCGCTGGAGACATTCACAAGCTCGCGCGTTTATGGGTGAGTGGTGTTTCCCTTGATCCCGTCCAGTGTGCTGAATTGACCCTTGCGGATGCCAGACGTATTTCGTTGCCAACCTATCCATTTATCCGTGAGCGGCACTGGTATTCTGTTCCCGAACGACGTGTTTCCCACTCCTATCAGACCCTGCATCCACTGCTGGATAAGGTGGATTATAGCGGTAGCCTGGGGACGGGTATTCGATTCAGAAAAACACTTTCGAGTGCTGAGCCCATTGTCGCCGATCATATCGTGAAAGGGCAAAAAATTCTGCCCGGTGTGGGATACCTGGAAATGGCCTTTACCGCATTAGCGTACATTCAACCGGCAGACAATTGGCAGTTGAACCGGATAACCTGGTCGCGCCCTGTGGTCGTGGATGATAGAGACCATGAGCTGGAACTGTCGTTGCTGAAGCAGAATGACGACATTCTGTTTGAACTGCGGTCAGTCCGTCAGCAGATAGTACATGCCAGCGGATCTTTCGACCGACTGCAAACCGTTCCTGTCACGCATTCGTTTTCCATTGAGCAGATCAAGGGTAATTGTTCGCATTTGATCGACGCCGATCATATGTACCGGAAATTTGCTGGCCAGGGGTTGCAGTATGGTCCGTATTTTCAGGGTATCGATCAAATCTGGAAAAATGATCAGGAGGCGCTTGGCCGGTTAACACTGCCATCGGCTTACCAGTCAGAACAGAGTGTTTATCTGCTGCATCCGGCCTTGCTTGACAGCGCTTTGCAGACAGTCTCCAGCCTGCTGGAAAACGAAGCAATGGAAGACTCACCATTAATGCCGTTCAGTGCGGAAAATCTAATTGTCTTTCGGCCCCTGTCTGCGAATGTTTATGTCTATGTCAGACATACCGGACATCATCGTTTTAGTGTGTCGCTCATTGATGATCAGCAGCGGGAATGCGCGCGTATTGAGACTGTTTACTTTCGTCGTCATCGGGACACGTTCGAATCCTTCAGTTATAAACCCCGGTGGATGATGGCTGCTCAGACCCCGGCCAGCAAACCGGCTGCCGCGGGTAGTATATTGATCGTTTCTGCAACGAATGGTCAGGCGCTGGTCAGGCTGCTGGATCAACAACATGCCGACAGTCGTCTGACGCACATTGAACTATCTGCAGAGATCGCTCCGGAGCAGTGGTTCGAAGATAGTCTGATCAACATTCACCGGCTCGATATGGTTTACTTTTTGGCTGCCGGCAGCGAGGCCGATCTGCACAGTGATGACGCTTTACAGCGCAGCCAGCAGTCCGGTGTGTTGGCATTGTTCCAGTTGATTAAAGCATTGCAAGGGCGAGGGCTGCTGGAGCAGCCGGTGAGCCTGAAAGTGTTGACCCGGCAGGTTTTCGGGATCACCGAGGATCTGCCACTGAATCCTGCAGATGCCAGTCTGATCGGATTGGCGCGGGTCATCGACAAGGAATTTCCAAAAATAAAAGTGTGTTGTATCGATTATCTGGTCGATGACGCCGCTGATTATGCGGGACTTGTCCGGCAACTGGTGGCAGAGCCTGTTATGGAAAAAATAACGCTGACAGTCCTGAGAGATGGAGTACGTTACCAGCGCATCCTTGAACGTGTCCAGTTGCCGGCCGCCAATCAGTCAATATTCCGCCCTCAGGGAGTATATCTTATTCTGGGTGGAACAGGCGCCATTGGTCTTGATACGGCGCTTTATTTGTCCGAACGTTATCAGGCTAGGCTGGTGCTGGTCGGTCGCAGTGAACTCACTGAGGCGCGACAGGCCAGGGTTACACAAATAGAAGCTGCGGGTGGTGAGGTCATGTATCTGCAGGCTGATGCCAGTAATCGCCAGGCGATGCAGAATGTGATCGATGCTGTTCATGACCGCTTTGGAGTCCTCAATGGTGTCATTCATTCGGTCATTGATCTGGTCAATGAGCCCATAACACAGTTGTCCGAAGCGCGCTTTAAACAGGCCCTGCAACCGAAAGTTGATGCCAGTTATGTCCTTTACCAGGTTTGCAAAGAAGAACCTCTGGATTTCATGCTGTTTTACTCCTCGGGTATTGCCTTTGAAGGCAATCAGGGACAGGCAGGTTATGCGGCAGGTTGTGCATTTAAAGATGCGTTTGCACATTATCTGGATCAGCGCATGCCTTATCCCGTCAAAACCATCAACTGGGGATACTGGAATGGTGCAGCTATCCCGGAACGAGAAGCGATTCTGCAACGGTTTATCGAGGCGGGTATCGAACCAATCAGCCGCAGTGAGGGCATGGAGTCACTGGAGCGACTGCTGATCAGCGATGTTCATCAGGTGCTCACCACCAAGGCGTCGTCGCGCATCCTGGAAAATATGGGCATTCCATTGCAGTATGGCATTCAATGTTACCCTCAGGTGGCGCCATCCCTTGTGGTTAAGACGTTGGCCGGCAGTAACTATCCATTACCTGAAAGTACTGTTTTACAGAGCCACCAACAGGCATTTCAGCGCCTGGAACGATTTGCTCAAAGTTCGCTGTTGAAGGTCTTTCAGCAAATGGGATTCCTCAAACATTATCCGGAAGTATATGCGATAACAGAGCTGCGGGAACGCATGAAAATCGATCGGCAATATGATCGCCTGTTCCTGGCTTTGCTCGATATCCTGGCGACAGCCGGATTCATAGAGCTTGACGGGGATAGTGTATCGACACATTACGATTTGTCCGCAAATCAGGTTGGTCAGGAACTGTCGGTACTTGAACAGACCGGTAAGCAGTTGTACCAGGAATGTGCCGAAGTACGCGGCATCATGCCATTGTTGTCTGCCTGTCTGAATGATTTTCCAGCCATTCTGACCGGCCATAAAAATCATATGGAAGTGATGTTCCCGGGCGGGTCGAAAGCGCTGGTCGAAGGGGTATACAAAGGCAACCGGGTGACAGATTACTACAATGGTCTCACGGCTGACATTGTGCGTAGCTACATTGTGCAGCGCTTGAATGAACAGCCACACAGCCGGATTCATATTCTCGAAGTCGGTGCCGGCACAGGGGCAACCAGTTCTTCTGTGCTGGAGGCCATTTGGGAATATTCCGATCACATCCAATTTACCTATACCGATATTTCTTCGGGTTTCATCAGTCACGGCAAAAAACTGTTCTGCGAACGTTACCCATTTGTGGACTTCAAGGTACTGGATATAGAAAACGATATTGCTGCACAGGGATTCGAAGCCGGCACTATTGATCTGATCTATGGCAGCAACGTGTTTCATGCCACCCGGCACATTGAACACACTCTGGGGCAGATCAAAATTCTGTTGCGCAAAAATGGACTGGCGCTGATCAATGAAGGTACCTGGGTACCGAACTACACCACGCTGACATTTGGCCTAACGTCTGGGTGGTGGCTTTTTGAAGATGCAGCCTGCCGTTTGCCAGGGGCTCCGCTGTTGAGTCAGGCTCGGTGGAAGCAACTACTGCAAGTCAGCGGTTATCGCAATATCGAAATGCGCGAGTTGACGGACAGTGCCGGAGACAGTATCGGTCAAAGTCTGTTTATCGCTGAAAGTGATGGTGAAGTACTGGTTGAAACTGCTTTGGCCGACAATCTGCGGCCAGAGACATCCAAAGTTCCCACTACAGCCTCAGTGGTGAATCAGTCGGTTGGTACGGGGAGTGTGTCACAACCACAGCAGGCACAAACCACACTGCTATCTGAAGAGCAGTTTAACAGTCAGATACAGCAGTACGTCGCTGCTGTCTTTGCCAGAGTGTTGGAAATGGATGCATCCGTTTTCGACGTGCGGGCAACCTATGACGAATATGGTATCGACTCTCTGGTTGTGTTGGAACTGAATAAGGCGTTTGAGAAAGACCTGGGCCGATTACCGTCAACCTTGTTGTTCGACAACATTACCATTGAACAAATCACGACCTATTTTCTGACTGAAAAACGCTCCGTTATGGAAAAGATGTTCAGGGGGCCTCAGCTAGCAAAAGAAGTCCCGCAAACAGAATACAGACCAAGCCATGGAGAACGTGCGACCGGGCAGCTGACAACCGCTGACGTCATCCACACTGATGAAGGCAATGAGGATCTGTCGACCGCTCCGCCTGGCTATGACCAAATACCGAATGAAATGGAAGCATTGGTTGCGAATTTGTCTGATGATGAAGTGGATGAACTGCTTCGCAAATTGACTGGAGAGGTTGTCTAGCATGTATCAATCGGCATCAACACCTAACCCGCATATGCACATTAACCTATGGCTTGCCAGGCAGGAGCTGTAAAGATGGATGAGAAACGAAAAAAACTTATAGAACTGCTAAACAAACGTCAGTCTTCACGCTCAGACGGCGATATTGCCATCATCGGAGTGGCCGGTCGTTATCCCATGGCAGACAACTTGGATGAATTTTGGGAGAACCTGCAATCCGGTAAAAGTTGTATACAGGAAATACCACCGGAACGATGGGACTGGCGTGAACACTATCATCCAGACGCCAAAACCCTGGATAAAAGTTACAGTAAGTGGGCTGGGTTTATCCGTGATGCGGACAAATTTGACGCTTCATTTTTTCAGGTGTCTCCGTTAGTGGCCGAAGCCATGGATCCACAGGAGCGGGTGTTTCTGGAAGTGGCCTGGTCAGCGGTTGAAGATGCTGCTTACACTCGTGACCAGCTGCGACATCACCACCCGGTTGGTGTATTTGTCGGCATCATGAACAGTAATTATGAATGGATGGGGGGAGAAGCTGCGGCAAAAGGCGTGTTAACCGATGCTCATTCAAATTTTTGGTCCATCGCCAATCGGGTCTCTTATATTTTTGATTTTCGTGGCCCCAGTATGGCGGTTGATACGGCCTGCTCATCATCATTGACGGCGATACATCTGGCCTGTGAAAGCCTTAAGCGTAAAGAGTGTCGGGTCGCGGTGGCTGGTGGGGTAAACCTGATCCTGCACCCGATGCACTTAAGCATGCTATCCAATCATCAGATGATTTCAAAAGGTCAGCAGCTCAAGAGTTTCGGTGCGGACGCTGATGGCTTTGTCGATGGCGAAGGTGCCGGTGCCATTGTGCTGAAACCACTGGTTGAGGCGATTGCTGCGGGTGATCGGGTTTATGCCGTGATCAAAGGTTCGGCGATTAACGCCGGTGGGAAAACCAGCGGTTATACCGTACCAAATCCCAGAGCCCAGACAGACGTGATTCATAACGCTTTACTGCGGGGCAACGTTGATTTTAATTCAGTCAGCTATATCGAAGCACATGGTACCGGTACGGCATTGGGTGACCCCATTGAAATTTCCGGTCTTTCCGGGGTTAGCCGGGTAACCAGAACCGGGTCTGTGGAGATGCCGGCAGTCGATTGCGCCATCGGCTCCGTCAAATCCAACATCGGTCATCTGGAATCGGCCGCCGGAGTCGCAGGTATCACCAAAGTGCTGCTGCAGATGCGTCATAAAACACTGGTTCCGTCGCTTCATTCGAATGTACTCAACCCCAAAATCGATTTCTCGGATTCCCGTTTTCAGGTGCAGCAGTCACTGACCGAGTGGTTACAACCGAGCTATCTCAATCAGCGGGGGCAGCATGTGAGTGTGCCGCGTCGCGCGGGTGTCAGTTCTTTTGGTGGCGGCGGAGCCAATGCGCATGTCGTGTTGGAGGAATATGTCGCGCCAGCCCGAACGGTACCCGTTGAATCGGAGTGCGGGCCGTATTTGATTCTGTTGTCTGCAAAAAATGTTGAACGCTTGCGCGAATATGCCGCCAATCTTCGCGAGTTTCTCGATCACCATATGCTATCTCTACAGGATGTGGCTTACACCCTGCAAACGGGACGTGAAGTCATGGAAGTGCGACTGGCCATCATTGCCAGGGAAACCGAAGAGCTAAAACGCCGAATCACGTCGTATCTGAATGAAGAGGGAAGTGAGAAGGACAGGAGCAATGAGGGTATTTATGATTCCCACATAGGCAGCGCTGTCGGGACCACAATACCTGAAGATGTGTCTGTGGCAGTCGATCATAATGATCTCCCTGTCCTGGCCCGCTGTTGGGTTCAGGGAAAACAACCGGACTGGTCCAGACTGTCTGCCTGGCGCGGGGCAGAAAAGGTAAGCCTCCCCACTTATCCGTTTGCTCGCAAGCGTTACTGGATACCACCGTTGCCGGTGGGCCAATCACCAGATGTCACTGAACGCATGTCTGAAACATCATCTGAACCGTCTCACCAGGGTGCGGTATTATCCTTGTATCGCCCATACTGGTGTGCTGAAGATCATACCATGCCGATAACAAGTCAGAGTGGTCGCCGGCAAACAGTGCTGATTATCGATAATGGTGATGACCTTGCTCAAAGACTCATCCTGTCACTGGAGCAACAGCATGATACTGACACGGTTATCCGTTTGAAGAGCGGACTGTCAGACTATGTTGCTGCACTCACCGGTATTTCCCATGTAGATCTGATTTATCATCTTGGCGGTCTGCCATCAGAACCCTTGTCAACCGATGAACTGGCCAAACTGAAGCACAGCCAGGATCATGGGCTTTTGACTTTGTTCCGGCTGATTCGACAGCTGGATCAACGCGGTTTTTGCCAACAAGCCATGACGCTCAAAGTTATTACCAATAATGTGTTTGGGCTGCCCGGCCAGCGAGTGACTCATCCATATGGCGCCAGTCTGCATGGCTTGTGTCAGGTAATACCCAGCGAATATCCATTGCTCAATGTTGTGGGTATCGATATTGACCTGCCGGACATTTTAGAAGCTGGCGCGTCAGATGATATTGATCACCTGGTGACCATGATCAGGCAGGAAGTAGCGACCGAAAACGGCAGAGCGGTTATGTTTAGACAGGGCGTCCGGTATCGTAAGACTTTGCAGGCGGTAGAGGTTCCGCTGCTAGAGCCGCCGCCGTTTCGACAGCAAGGTGTGTATTGTATTCTCGGTGGCGCCAGTGGCGTCGGTATCGAGTTCAGTCGTTATCTGGCCAAAGAGTATCACGCTAAAATTGTCTGGATTGGTAGAAGCGTTTTAAATGAACAGCAGCAACAGCACATTGCAGACATTGAGGCGGTCGGTGGAGAGGTTGTTTATCTTCGGGCGGATGGTTGTCAGCTTCAGCAAATGACACGTGCCGTGGCCAGCGTCCGGCAGCGTTTCGGGCGTATAAACGGTGTGATTCATTCCGCGATGATCTTTAATGATCGTGAAATCAATCGTATGGATGAGCGACAGTTTTTTCAATCCATAGCTCCCAAGATTACCGGCAGTGTCATTCTGAATCAGGTGTTCGCTGACGAATCATTGGATTTCATGCTGTTCTTCTCCTCGACCGGATCCTTTGAGGGGGGCATCGGTAACAGCGGATATATTCCAGGTACCACTTTTAAGGACGCCTATGCACATTATCTCGATCAGCTTCACAGCTTTCCGGTGCGGGTGATTAACTGGGGTTACTGGGGCAGTGTCGGTTCAGGTGCACAACCAGGTCTGGAGCGGTTTTTTAAAGCTCAGGGGATAGGTACTCTGTCGCCGCAACAAGGCATCGACAGTATTTGTCGTATTCTGGCCAACAGACCGGTCCAGTTAATGTCTATCGTTGCTGAGACAACTACACTGGAGCGATTGGGACTGGATACCCAGACCCGTGCAACTGCTTACCCACCACAGTTGGCACAGCTATTGAGTCAGACTCACCAAACATTACGCAACCCTTTACCGGCAGACATCACAGTGGACAACATCCGCCGTGATTTCAAAGCCATGGAACGGTTGTGTGAGCCGCTGCTGCTGGGCGTGTTTCAGGAGATGGGGGTTTTCCGTCGTGGCGGCGAGCGCCACGACATTTCCGTACTATTCACCAAGCTTCGAGTAATTGAGAAATTTCGGCGCTTGTTTGTGGCGCTGTTGAATATTTTGCAGCATGCCGGTTATCTGCAGGTATATGACCGTGAAGTGGAAACATTGGCTGTGATTGAAACGGTGAGGCCCCAAGCATGTAAAATCGAACTGATCAGCGCATTAAACGATGTTGCCCATCAGAACCCAGAGATCGAACCGACAGTGACCCTTGTGCGGCTGTTTCTGGAAAGTTACCCAGCTATTCTGACCGGAAAAATCATGGCGACCGAAATCATGTTTCCGGGGTCTTCAATGAAACTGGTGCAGAATTTCTATCGTGGCAATGCGGTGACCGATGCCTATAACATGCTGGTGTGTCAGGCTGCACAAACCTATGTGGAGCACAGAGCAATGCAGTTGGCCACGGGCGAGAAGATCCGGATTGTCGAACTCGGTGCCGGCACTGGGGCCACAACCGGAAAACTGCTGCCCATGCTGGCCAAGTTTGCTGGTCGCATCAGTTACACCTATACCGATATTTCGTCCATTTTCCTGGATTACGGCAAAGAGCAATATTCCGGGCAATATCCGTTTGTAAGTTTCAAGGCGCTGAATCTGGAGCACGATTTCGAAACGGAAGGGTTTGCACCGGGTACTTTTGATCTGATCGTAGCAACTAACGTCGTGCATGCCACTAAAAATCTGCGCAGCACCATTGGCAAAGCCAAAGCACTGCTGAAAACCAGTGGTTGGTTGGTATTAAATGAACTTACCGACGTGGTCAATATCACCACGGTGACTGGTGGTGTGCTGGATGGCTGGTGGTTGTTTGATGATGAATCCCTGCGTATCAAAGACGCGCCGCTGGCCTGCCCACAAACCTGGGAACGCATATTGCGTGAGGCAGGGTTTGACGAGGTCGTGATTCTTGATCACCTGGATTCTGGTGCCCGCAATTGTGGTCAAAATATCATCATCGCTGAAAGTGATGGTGTTATTCAGACGGTATTGGAAACACCTTGCAAACCCTCTTCAGAGACAGTTGTAGCCGACGCGCCGCTGGTGGACTCGTTAGCAGTGTTGGCCACACCCGTCGAACCATCATCGCCGGGATTTTTTGCGGAAAAATTCCGTGGTTGGGTGCAGGAGCAACTTAACCGGATCATTGTGTCTTCATTAAAACTGGATGAAGCGGTCGATTCTGACCGGCCACTGGCTGAGTATGGTTTTGACTCCATTACCGGTATGAAGGTGGTTAATGCTCTGTCGGAGCAGTTTGATGTCGATGTCGCTATTAAGATATTCTTCGAATATCAGACTATTCGTGAATTAGCGGATTATTTGATACAGGAAGGCATTTTTCCGATGCCTGAGCACACCGTGACGGCGGATTCCCATGCCCGTTTCCGTACGGCGCCGGCTGCCGGATCAGATGTCGAGTCGGTTAGCACTCGTCGGGGTTACAATCCCGATATCCTGCCAGTACCTGAGCATATTGCCGCGCCTGAGGTGTTCCCTCTGTCCCACGGACAACGGGCTTTGTGGATTATCGAGCAGGTTTCACCGAATAACTATGCTTACAATCTGCCACTGGCATTTCGGATCAGCAGTGATGTTGAGGTGCCGGTGTTGCGCCAGGCCCTGCAAAGTCTGATGAATCGTCATGACAGTCTGCGCACGACGATACAATTGCAAAACCGCGAGCCGGTGCAACAGGTGGTCGGTTGGCAGGCACTGGCACTGGAACAGAAATATCCGGCGATCAATGATGAACAGCGACTGCGGGATACCATCATCGCAGACGTGCAACAGCCGTTTGATCTGTCTGTCGGACCGCTGATGAAGGCCATCCTGTATACCCTGCCGAATCATCAGAATGTACTGTTGCTGAATTTTCATCATATTATTTTTGACGGCATTTCCATCCTTCATTTTCTACAGGAGCTGGAAGCCACTTATGCCCTGGCTTCACAGGGGCAGACCATCAATCTGCCAATGCCCAAAGTGGGTTTTAAGGACTTTGTCGCGTGGCAGCATGACATGTTATCCGGCCCAGAAGGCCAAACGCTGGAAGATTACTGGCTGCGACAAATGCCTGAACAGATACCGTTGCTGGCACTGCCATTGGACCGCCCACGTGGTCGTCAGCCAGGTTATCGTGGCGCTGCGCTCGAAGGTCGAATCAGTGCCGATATCACTACCGCTCTTAAATCGATGGCCGGACGAGAACGAACCACATTGTTCAATGTCATGCTGGCAGGTTATATGTTGTTGTTGCACCGGTATAGCGGACAGAACCAGATTCTGGTCGGTACCCCGACCGCAGGAAGGCCTGACTCGCGATTTGAGCAGGTGTTTGGTTATTTCATGAATATGGTGGTGATTAAAGGGGAGCTGTCTGGCAACCCGGATATCCGAACGTTTTTATCTCAGTTGAATAACACGGTCATGGAAGCGCTGGATCATGCGCATTATCCCCTTATTAAACTGGCTGAAAAATGTAATGAGCATGGTAAATACCATGCTCATGGGCTGATACAGACTGCATTTTATTTTCAAAACTGGGTGGATAAATCACAATCCACTGGATTGATCCGGGATATCTTTCCAGGTGTACATCAGACTGGTGAATTCGAGATTACCCTGGAAGTGGTCGAAGAAGCGGACGGTTGTCGTTACTGCCTGAAATATAATCCTGACCTGTTTGACCACACCACCATACAGCAACTGGGACAGCATTTTACCTTGGTCCTGGAGCAAATGGTCAGAAATGCTGAACAGCCGGTCGCGGCGATTTCCATGCTGACCGATGCAGAACAGCAACGACTGTTGGTTGACTGGAACCGTACCGATGCATCCTATCCGTCGGAAACCTCAGTGATAGATCTGTTTGAGCAACAAGCCGTTAGTCATGCGCTGGATACCGCCGTCATTTATGACAGTAGTTCCCTAAGTTATCGTGAGTTAAAAACCAAGACCCACCAACTGGCGACCTATCTGCAGCAGCATGGAGCGACATCCGGCTCTATTGTCGGTGTCTTTATTGACCGCTCTCTGGACTTGATAGTGGCGTTACTTGGTGTCATGAAAGCGGGGGCGACTTATGTGCCGCTTGATCCCACCTATCCGGCGGACAGGCTCGCTTATATGATTGATGACGCCGGCATTACCATGCTGGTCACCCAGTCCCGGATAGAAGATAAACTACCTGCCTGTCCTGCGGAGCGGATTCGTATCGATCAGGACTGGCCCAATATCGAACGCAGTTATCAGGATGACCTGTTGACCAATCACGGCTGGCGATCAGAGAGTCTGGCTTACATCATTTATACCTCGGGCTCGACTGGCAATCCCAAAGGTGTACAGATATCCCACCGAGCACTGACTAACTTTTTATGTGCTATGGCGAAATTGCCCGGTATTGGTGCTGCAGACCATTTACTGGCGGTAACCACCGTTTGTTTTGACATTGCCGGCCTGGAGCTGTACCTGCCCCTGATTGTCGGGGCGAGACTGGAAATAGCTCCCACGGCGGAACTGAAAAATGGTCTTGCGCTGGCGCGCAGGCTGGAGAGCAGTCAGGCGACGGTGATGCAGGCCACGCCCGCCACCTGGAGGATGCTCCTCGGTGCGAATTGGAGGGGGAACCCTGCACTCAAAATTTTGTGCGGCGGAGAAGCGCTCAGTGCTGATCTGGCAGATATTTTGGTGGGCTGCGGCAAAGAGGTCTGGAACCTGTTTGGTCCGACAGAGACAACCATCTGGTCTGCACTGAGCCGGGTGCAACAGGGCAAAAAAGTAACCATAGGCCGACCCATCGACAATACCCGGTTTTACGTACTGGATGACCGCTTGCAGCCGGTGCCAATTGGTGTGACCGGGCATTTGTACATCGGGGGGGATGGTCTGTCGGAGGGGTACTTTAACCGTCCTGAACTCACCGCGCGGAAATTCATCGATAACCCATTTGATGGCAGCACAGGTTCGCGGCTTTATAATACTGGTGATTTGGTTCGTTATCTGGCGGACGGTGAACTGGAATATGTCGGCAGAGACGATTTTCAGGTCAAGATCCGCGGCTATCGCGTCGAGCTGGAGGAAATCGAAACCCAGGTTCGTAAGTTGCCGGGCATTGAGGATGTGGTGGTGATTGCCCGCTCCCTCAATGACCGACATCAGGTATTGCAGGCCTATTGTACGTTTAGGGCAGTCATGCCGTTTCCGGACACGGAAACATTTCCAGGCCTACTGTCACAATGGTTACCTGACTACATGGTGCCCGCAGCCTTTTATGTGTTGAGGGAGTTTCCACAGACTTTGAACCGAAAGGTTGACCGCCAGAGAATATCCACCACTGATGTGGAGGTGTTACTGGCACAGTACGGTATAGAAGGCAATATTGGCAGACCTAACCGGCATGATGATAACCACCCGTTATCAGCATGGCACGATGCTTTGTGCCAAGCTCTCACAGACCGCCTGGGGCTTATGGTTGCACAGATCCTTAATCTCTCCGGTCAGATGGTCAGTACTGCCAGTCCTCTCGGTACATACGGTTTTGATTCCATCGGCTTTACCCAACTCAGCGTGGCGGTGAATGAAGAGTATGAGCTGGAAATCAACCCCACCTTGTTTTATCAATATTCCAGCATCGACAGTATTGCACGTTATTTGTTGCAGTATTCTGAGGATCGTATCCGGCGTAAACATCCGGACATAATTGAATCACCCATGGCGGTTGCACCAACGTCGCTATCAGCCCGATCGACAACCACAGGTTCGACCATCGCCAGACACGGCAGATTATCCGATAACGATCCTGTGGTGATTATCGGTATTGGCGGCAAAATGCCGCAGTCACCAAGCCTTGAAGTGTTCTGGCAAAACCTGTTGGACGAACAAGACCTGATCCAGGAGATTCCCTCTGAGCGTTGGGACTGGCGGGCATATTTTGGTGATTCAACCGACGCGGAAAAAAGCAATTCCCGGTGGGGTGGGTTTATTGGTGATGTCGATAAATTCGATGCGGCTTTTTTTGGCATTTCCCCTCGTGAAGCAGCACAGATGGACCCGCAGCAACGATTGCTGCTCGAAGTGGTCTGGCAGACGATTGAGGATGCCGGGTATCAGGCTTCGTCTTTGTCTGGTAGTAAAGTAGGTGTTTTTGTCGGTGCCACCAATGCAGATTATGCCGAAGTGCAGCGGCAGGCAGGGCAGGAAAGTTCCGGCCATACCTTGACAGGACTGGCTCATTCCATTTTGCCGAACCGAATATCCTATCTGCTCAATCTGCGGGGACCAAGCTGCGCCGTGGATACTGCGTGTTCTAGTTCGTTGGTAGCCATCCACCAGGCGGTTGCAGCGATTTTGCATGATGATTGTTACCTTGCACTGGCCGGTGGTGTCAGTCTGATTCTCGACCCTAAAATATATGTGGCTCTCAGTCAGGGCGGTATGCTCAGTGTCGATGGACGCTGTAAGGCCTTTGATCGGAGTGCCAATGGTTACGTGCGTGGCGAAGGAGCCGGCATGGTGTTGTTGAAACGGCTCTCTCAGGCGGAACATGATGGTGACCATATTTACGCTGTCGTCAAAGGATCAGCTCAGAGTCATGGCGGGCATACCAACTCGCTGACCTCTCCGAGCGCGGCGGCTCAGGCTGAGTTGCTGGTTGATGCGTACCGCAAAGCAGGTGTCGACGTGTCCACCATCGGCTACATTGAAGCTCATGGTACCGGTACAGCACTGGGGGACCCGATAGAGATCAATGGCCTGAAAACAGCGTTCAATCAGTTATCGGGCTCACCGTCAGCCGCTGCAGGCCTGATTGATACCGACTCGATAGTGCGAGTGGAGCATCATGGTCAGCCATACTGCGGCATCGGCTCCGTGAAAACCAATATTGGTCATTTGGAAGCCGCTGCTGCAGTTGCCGGCGTGTTAAAAACCCTGCTGGCACTAAAATACGGGAAGTTACCGGCAAATATTCATTTTAACGAGCAGAATCCGTACATCGATTTAAACGACAGTCCTTTCTACATTGTGCGGCAAACTCAGGAGTGGCCGCCATTTACCGATGCTCAAGGACGGGAGTTACCCCGGCGTGCAGGAGTGAGTTCATTTGGTTTTGGAGGGGCCTATGCCCATCTAGTGCTGGAAGAATACCGCGTTGACGACAGAGTAGCCATTGAACATGATCAGTATGTGATTGTGTTGTCTGCCAGGACCGATTCTGCGTTGAGAGTTTCGGTGACTCAGATGATCGGGTTTATAGAAACCGGGTTGATGGCGCCGGGTCACGCTCCGGCGCTGGCGGATATAGCTTATACCTTGCAGACCGGACGGGAGTCGATGGAAGTGCGACTGGCCGTGGTCGTTCGTTCCAGAGAGGAACTGCTGGAGCGGCTTAAGACTTTTCTGGCAGCTGATCATGATGAGCACAAACAGTCATCACTATGGTGTTACGCAAGTCGTAGTGATGCAGAGATGTCATGGGCATCGTCGATTAAAGGTCGCGCCTGGCAGCGGCTTGTGGCTGATCTGGCGGCAGAACAGGAATATGCATCATTGGCCAGTCTGTGGGTTTCGGGCGAACCGATAGAATGGACGCTGTTGTATCGGGATGCTGACCGTTTGCCTGTCAGAGTTTCATTGCCAACCTACCCATTTAGTAAAGACCGACATTGGGTGCAGAATGTCATGCGGCCGGAGAGATTCTCGGCCGGAAGGACAGCAGCCCTTCATCCAACATTGCTGGACACAAACATCTCCACTTTTGAGCAACAGGCGTTTGAAAAGACACTGTCCGGTGAGGAGTTCTATCTGACCGACCATATGGCTTCGGGTCGTAAAGTGTTGCCAGGAGTCGTGTATCTGGAAATGGCCCGGCAGGCCGGCATTCAATCTTGTCCCGGTTCAAGCGTTCAGCGCTTGGAAAATATTCTCTGGGCACAACCGGTGGTGATGAGTGATACCCGGCCACGGATTTTGCAGTTGGTGCTCCGGCCGACAGATACGACTGCCGGATATGAAGTGACCTCAGTGACAGACAATGGTGAAACTTTGGTACATGCCCAGGGCAAGCTCGTGTTTCAGTCGTCACCAGAGTCCTGGCCGGATATCGGCCAGCTGGATATCGAGGCCGTGCGACTGCACTGTCAATGGACCCGGACTGGCCAGCAGTGTTATGACTTTTTCCGTTCGGTCGATTTCCAATATGGCCCTGCGTTTCAAGTAATCCAGCAGTT
The DNA here is from genome assembly GCF_050297175.1 of Gynuella sp. NCBI lineage: Bacteria > Pseudomonadati > Pseudomonadota > Gammaproteobacteria > Oceanospirillales > Saccharospirillaceae > Gynuella > Gynuella sp. The sequence continues at coordinate 42,393 of NZ_JBNKSF010000059.1, forward strand.
ACAGGGCAATAAGCAGGAAGTCCTGGCGTATGTGTCATTGCCGCAGCAGCAACAGGCCGATTTTTCACAATACCTGTTGCACCCATCGATGTTGGATGGCGCACTACAGGCTGTGGCATTTCTCATTAATCAGGATAGGGAAATTTCCAGTGTCCCGTATTTGCCATTTGCTATTGGCTCTATGACATTTGTATCCACCCTGCCGGAGCAAGGTTATGTGCATGTGACTCTGACCGGACATGGGCACGAAGACGGCTCGGTGTTGAAGTTTAATATCCGTATGATTAGTGAGCTGGGTGAAATCATGGTGGATATCCGTGACTATACCCTTAAAGCGGTTCCCCGTTCCAAACCGGTGATAAATGGTTCTCATGCTGTCGTACCGTCTGCAGAAAGTGTCCATCTGTTTCAACCGGTGTGGGAAACTAACCCGTTGCCGGATATCGGTGATCAGACGATAAACGATAATATCCTGGTACTTAACCCATCGGCCATTGAAACTGTTGTACTGACGCAGCAACTCAGAGCATCGGGCTTGACCGGCAACCTGGTGACGGTTGTACCAGGTGATGGTTTTGAACAATGTGGTGAGCAGGAATATCGCGTCAATTTTGCGGTTAGAAGCGATTACCTCAGGTTGCTGGCAGACCTCGCGGACAAGCATGCATTGCCAACCATTGTGTTGCACCCGGCGGGCCATCAACTACTGGCGGGTTCGCAGCCAGAACCTGACAAACATCTGCAGGACAGTGTGTATACGGTATGGTATTTCTGCCAGGCATGGATCGAGCGTGGTGATTCCAACCATGTCCGTTATCTCTACAGTATTTCCAGGGATTCAGAACGTTATCCGTTTGCCATTGGTCTTAAAGGGTTTGCACGCAGTATCCGGCAGGAAAATCCGCATATTGATATCTGCCTGATCGAGTATGATGATCCTCGCACTGTGCTGTTCCCTGTTGGTGAGTTACATGCCTCTGTAGCAGCTTGTGTCCGTTATCAGAATGGCCGGCGATTGATTGAACGCTGGCGGCGATATGCCCCGCCGTCGGATTTTCAACCGTCTGCCTCAGTGCTGATTCGACAGAACGGTGTTTATCTGATGACTGGAGGTGCCGGTGGCTTGGGTTTCCATTTTGCCGAGTACCTGATCCGTGCCGGCGCAGCCACGGTGATCATTGTCGGGCGGTCGGTGTTATCCTCTCAGCAGCGGCAGCAGTTTGATACCTTGCAGGTCAATGGCGCTCAGATTCTCTACGAACGGGTCGATGTTTCGAACTGTCAGACATTGCAACGGTTTATTGGTGAAATTCAGGCAGACTATCCGGCACTTAACGGTATTATCCATGCCGCGGGTGTGCTCCGGGATGGTCTGGTGTTGAAAAAGACCGATGCTGACATGAACGATGTGCTGCAACCCAAGGTACATGGCTCGGTCTGGCTGGATCATTTGACCCGTCATATGGACCTGGATTTCTTTGTGCTGTTTTCATCGACAGCAGCGGTTTTCGGCAATGTCGGGCAAGCTGATTATGCCTATGCCAACAGTTTCCTTGATGGCTTCGCGCATCGCCGGGAGGTGTTACGGGCAGCCGGAAAGCGCAGTGGTCAGACTATATCCGTTAACTGGCCGCTGTGGCAGGACGGTGGCATGCAGGCCTCTGATCAGATTAAACGTCTGATGTGGAGTGTGTTGGGAATGACACCCTTGCAGACCGCGGAAGGCATGGTCGCATTTGAGCAAATAGGCAGGTCGGGCCAGAATCAACTGTTGGTGGCCTCGGGGGATCTGGCGCATATTGAAAGTGCGTTGCCGGGCCTTCCGGAGGTGACTCAGAATCGCCTGTCAGAACCACCACCCTCTGCTGCGGTTCGTCAACAACCCGTGGCAATCGAAACTTCGGATCTTAAAATCCGGACAGAAGACCTGTTGCGCCGGGTGATCGCAACGGAGTTGCAGATATCTGCAGACAGCCTTGCCACTAATAAGCCGTTTGAGCGACTGGGACTGGACTCCATCATCATTATGAGTTTGACCCGGAAACTGGAAGGCATTTTTGGTGAGTTGTCCAAAACACTGTTTTTTGAATGCCAGACGCTTACCGAGCTGACGCAGTATTTCCTTGAGCACCATCACGATAAACTGATCAATCATCTGTTTTCGGAGTCGGTAGCGAATCACCAGGACGTCATCGTGGCAAAGCAGACCACATCGATAGCTAATCGATTTGATCACAACGGAATGACACCGAATCCGGCTGAAATGGTTAATAAGATAAGTTATTTGCCCCGGACAGAGGATGATATTGCCATTATCGGTGTCAGTGGCCGTTACCCTCAGGCAGAAAATCTGACGGAGTTCTGGGAAAATCTCAAACAGGGACGTGATTGTATCGAGGAGATCCCGGCTGATCGCTGGAATCATCAGCTGATTTACGACCCGGACCCTAATACATTTGGTAAGTCTTATGGACGTTGGGGAGGCTTCCTTAAGAACATTGATCAATTCGATCCACTGTTTTTCCGGATGTCGAAAATGGAGGCCGAGTATCTGGATCCGCAGGAACGACTGTTTCTGGAGTCTGTCTGGAATACGCTGGAGGACGCCGGTTATACCCGAGAAGGTTTGCGTTCATTCAAAACCGGTGTCTTCGTTGGTTTGATGTACGGACACTATCAGCTGCACGGCGTTGATCAGGCCATGAAAGGAGAAAGTCCGACGCCGTCTTCATCCTATGCGTCCATTGCTAACCGGACATCATTTTTCTTCGATTTTTCCGGCCCCAGCATGGCCATGGATACCATGTGTTCCTCGTCATTGTATGCCATTCATCTGGCCTGTCTGAGCATTCGTAACGGTGATTGTGATGTTGCATTTGCCGGTGGTACCAACATCTCCAGTCATCCTCTCAAATATATTCAGTTGAGCTATCGTAACTTTTTGTCAACTGATGGTCGCTGCCGCAGTTTTGGAGAAGGTGGTGATGGGTATGTGCCGGGTGAAGGTGTTGGCACTGTCCTGCTAAAGCGACTGGATCAGGCCAAGGCGGATAATGATCAGATCTATGCCATTGTGGCAGGTTCGGCGGTCAATCATGGTGGTACCACTAACGGCTTCAGTGTGCCCAACCCTAAAGCCCAGGGCGACTTGATTCAGCTGGCTATTCAGCGGGCGGGTATCAACGCTTCAGATATCGGCTATGTTGAGGCTCACGGCACTGGTACTTCATTGGGTGATCCGATTGAAATGACCGGGCTGCTGCGGGCTTACAAGGGGAGCGACTGGCAGATACAGCGTACGCCGATAGGTTCGGTAAAGTCTAATATCGGTCATACCGAATCCGCCGCCGGCATTGCCGGAGTCACCAAGGTTTTGTTGCAGATGAAGCACCGTCAACTGGTTCCATCTCTGCATGCGGAGGTAACCAACCCCAATATCAAATTTACCGAATCCCCGTTTTATGTGCAGCGTGAACTGGCGCCATGGCCGGCTGAATCCGATACCCATGGTCGACCGAAAGCCAGAATTGCTGCTGTCAGTGCTTTTGGGGCGGGTGGTGCTAACGGTCATGTGCTGTTGCGTGAGTATCTGACCGCGACGAATCCGGCTGACCGCAAACCAGGACCGTACCTGTTTTTACTGTCTGCCAGATCACTCGCGTGTTTGCAGGAATACAGCCAGCGCATGATCGATTTTCTGACCACCGCTGAATTACAACCGCAACTGTCGCAAGTCGCTTACGTATCTCAGGTGGGGCGTGAGGCCATGAAACAGCGTTTGGCGCTGGTGGTTTACGATCACACTGAACTGGTGGCTGCACTGCAACAGTTCCAACAATATCACGACAGTATCGAACATGGCTGGTATGCAACATCGAGCAGCAAGTATGTTCCGGCTTCACCCGAGCTGATCAATGATGCATTGCAACAGCAGTCGCTGGAAGAACTGGCGCGCCAATGGGTACAGGGGGTTGAGATCGACTGGCAAAGACTGTATCCAGACGGTACGCCAACCCGGGTGTCGATACCCAACTATCCGTTTGAACGTGAACGGTGTTGGGCCGAGGTCGCTGAGTTCAGCCAGATGGCATATGCCGGTGGTGGACAACCGACATCGGTCTCTGTTGCGGATCATCGCGTTGTTCTTCCGGCAGGGGGAACGACGCAACGTGATGCGAATTCTTATTTACTCGTGAAAGATTGGCAGACCGCTTCGCTGACACCAACGGTACTGCCAAAGCGGGTCATGTTGATTCTGGCGACCACCGCGACCCAGAATCTTGCTCAGATACTTTGTGAGTGTTTGAGTGGCTCCAGGGTGCTGATGCCCGATCAACTGACGGAGTTTAAGGACCAGCCTGATGATCACTGGCAACGTTATGATGGGGTATTGGATCTGGCCGGCTGTGCAGAACAGCGGTCCCCAGCTCTTGATCGCATCGGCTGTTTGCAAAAACTGATCGAATATGGGCATAGGAATGGACTGGTGCTGATGGGAGTCAGCAAAGGCCTGGAGTCTTTTCATAATGATCGGATAAATCTGGAAGGAGCATTATTGGCTGGCCTGTATCGATCTCTGCAAAGCGAATATCGCCATCTGCGCTCGATGCAACTGGATGTGGACTGGCAGATCAGCGATGAGCAGGTGGCTGCCCATGTACTGGCCGAACTTCAAGGGCCGCTTGATGATCCTCAGGTCTGCTATCGTGATGGGCAACGCTATGTGCCTACCCTGCACAGCCTGAAAACTGCCGTGCAGGGTGGAAAAAAGCCGGTGTTCAGGGCCGATCAGGTGCTCTTTATTACTGGGGGCACACGCGGCCTGGGTTATCTCTGTGCACAGCATTTTGTTGATCATTATGGTGTTAAGAATCTGGTTCTGACAGGGCGCGAGACTTTACCGCCCAAAGCGCATTGGCAAGCATTGGATGGCCAGAACAGTTCGACGGCAGAAAAAATAAAAGCCATCCTGGCGCTCGAAGCTAAAGGCGTCAGCGTACGAGTATTGGACGTTCCGCTGCAGGATCAGGACGCTTTCAGCCGTTGTGTTGAAGATGTCAAACAGCAGATGGGCTCTATTGCTGGGGTGATCCATTGTGCTGGTTTGGGGGATTTTGACAATCCTGCATTTATTCGCAAAACCACTGCTGGCATGGAGCGGGTGTTGGAACCCAAAGTGGCAGGCCTGGAGGTCATGATGTCCTGCCTGCAACACGAACCATTACAGTTTTTCGCGCTGTTTTCATCTGTTGCGGCCGTAGTTCCCGGTCTGGCCGCCGGGCAGATGGACTATGCCATGGCCAATGCCTATATGGACTATGTGGCTCAGGCCAATCATCACAGGTTGCCAATGGTGAGCCTGCAGTGGCCAAGCTGGAAAGAGTCCGGCATGGGTGAAATCAAAACCCCTGCTTACCGGCAGACGGGGTTATCGGGACTGTCGAATGAGGAAGGACTGGCGCTGCTGGATCAGGTACTGGACAGGCATGATGCCCCGGTTGTGTTACCCGCAGTGGTGGCCGCTCAGGACTGGGATGCACAGTTGTTGTTACAGCCTGCCCGGAGCCATTCGGCAAAACCTAGAGCGGACAAACCACACACTTTGAAAGCAGTATCGACATCCGATCAGCTGGCCATTCAGATACAGCAGTGGCTGATGGAGATGTTTTCGAAAGAACTGAAAATAGCCGTTGAAAAATTTGAACCGGATGCATCTTTTCAGGACTTCGGTGTCGACTCCATCATCCTGGCACAAATGTCGCGGACCATCAGTCAGACCCTAACCGAGGATCTGGACCCTTCTGTGATGTTTGAGCATGACACCTTTGAAGGTTTGTCTGCATGGCTGGCGGAACACTATGTGGAGGTCTTATCTGGTGTGTTTAATGCGACGGTTGCAGAACCAGAAACAGATGCTGCGGAGCCTGACGCACATGTCGAAAATGTAGCAGCAATGCCTGCCACTGAACCACAGGTTGTAAGTATGAAAACCATGCTGGAACCGGCGAGGATGGGATCAGGCGTCGTTGACGAAGACATTGCTGTAGTGGGAGTGTCATGTCGCTTTCCCGGAGCTGAGTCGGTGGCGGAGTACTGGCAGTTACTGGCACAAGGACAATCCGCGATCCAGAATGTTCCTTATGAACGGTGGGGTTATAAAAGTCCGTTTAACGCAGCTTTGCTAGAGGATATCCGCAGTTTTGATCATGACTTTTTCCTGATTCCGCGAGTGGATGCAGAAGCCATGGATCCCCAGGCTTTATTGGTTCTGGAAGAAACCCTGCGTTTGATTTATCACAGTGGTTATACCCATCAGCAACTCAAAGGTCGCGATATTGGGGTTTATATTGGAGGCAGGACGCAGCATTGGCCGGGACAACAGCGCCTGAGTCTGGCGCGCAATCCGATTGTCGCGGTTGGGCAGAATTATCTCTCGGCGAATATTTCCCAGTTTTTTGACCTTCGCGGACCGAGCCTGGTGTTGGATACAGCCTGTTCATCTGCACTGGTTGGCATGAATATGGCCGTTCAGTCTCTGCGCTCCGGTGACATCAGCGCTGCTATTGTTGGTGGTGTGAGTCTGCTCAGCAGCGATATTGCGCATAAGACATTTTCTCAACGCAACATCCTGAGTCGCGAACCGGCTTTTCATATCTTTGATCAGCGTGCCAATGGTGTGGTATTGGGGGAAGGCGTGGGTTTGGTAATGCTCAAGACTCTTTCCCAGGCACAGGTGGACGGTGATCAGATTTATGCCGTGATCAAGGCATTGGCCATTAACAACGATGGTAGAACCGCCGGACCGGCGACGCCAAACATCAAAGCTCAGAAACAGGTCATGGAAGCCGCATTGCGAAAAAGTGGTTTGCGGCCGGATGATGTTCAGTATCTGGAGGTCAACGGCTCCGGTTCTGAAGTGACTGATCTGCTGGAACTCAAGGCCATCGAATCGGTCTATCGACATGACAGCAAGGTACCCTGTGAGTTGGGGTCGATGAAACCGAATATCGGTCACCCCTTGTGTGCCGAGGGGATTGCCAGTTTTCTGAAAGTGGTACTGATGCTGAAACATCGGCAGATGGTGCCGTTTTTGTCTGGTCAGGTTCCCCTGGAACACTATGATCTTTCGGCATCATCATTTCACTTTCGCCGTGAAATCAGCCTGCCTGGCCGTCAGCCGATGGTGGCCGCAGTCAACAGTTTTGCTGATGGCGGCACCAATGCACATGTCATTCTACAGTCCTGGACTGCCACGAATGCAGTTCGTTCGCCCCTGACTCCGCCGCAATTAAATAAAACAACGCTGTCTGCGCCGTATCAATCTGATGGCGATGACAGTGAACAGAATCCGGTGACAGAGGGCTCGGCTGCCGAAATGACCGATGCCCCGTCATTGCCCGTCGGGCCGGTTAACAATATCTGGAAACGACCCAGCCAGGAGCTTCTTCATGCGTGAGCAAATCGTTCTTAACAGTCATAATCCTTTTGTGGTCAATCACAAAGTTCATGGGCAGATGTTGTTGCCGGGACTGGCCTACATTGACATGATTTATCAGTTGTTTCGGGAAAATGAATATCACTTTGAGAGTTTGGAACTCAGAAACGTTGCTATCTATGCACCATTGATCGTGATGCCAGAGGCAGACGTGGTACTCACGATTGAATGTATCGACAACAGTGAGGATGGATGGGATATTTCCATTCATGGTCAGGTACGATACCAAGACCAACCGGTTGGAGCGGAGATTTGCTATATTACTGCCGAGATGCGGTCTGTCGAACCCACGGCTTTCAATGAGACATTAAACCCAGATGCTTTGAAGCAGACTGCAGGCTCGACTCTGACGCTGGAGGAACTGTATCAGGAATACCGGCAGCAGGACGTTGAGTATGAACGCTTTATGATGGCGGATGGCACGATTCATCAGTCATCGTCATTTGCCCTGATTGACACCCGGATCTCTGAGCTGGCTGGCGACAGCGCTCAACAGGTTATGTTTCATCCGGTCCTGATCGACAGTAGCGCATTGAGTTCGCGGGGCCTGTTTCGTGATCTGGTCGAGGATGGTCAGCAGTTATTTTTGCCTATGTTTTATGAATCTTTCCGCGCCAGTGAACTGCTGCAATCCCAGTGTCAGGTACGGATACTGTCATCCTCACTGCGGCGTAAAAATGAACTGCTGAGTATGACGTTGGAGTTCTTCAATCAGCGCCAACAGAAAGTGGCAGAACTTAAAAACTTTACCACCAAGCTGGTACGAAAACGCCTCTCCAGTGGGGTGAACGCTCCAGAGGTGGTACCGGCTCCAAGTGAGCCCGGTTTTAACCATCATGGAACCATACCGGCAAATGGCTCTCAGGTTGAGACATTTTTAATTCAGTTGATTGCCACGACGCTGAATAAACCCATAAGCCAGGTGAATGTGCAGTCTGGCTATTATGAGATGGGCCTGGAGTCCTCAGGGTTGCTGCGGATTGTCAAGGCCATTGAAAGCAAGATTGACACTCGATTGTCGCCAACTTTGTTGTTTGAATACACCAATATTCATGAGCTTGCAGACTATTTGGGTAAGCATCATGGTCATAATTTTAATGCTAATCAACGTTCCGCATTCATTGAGAGTACGGCTGAGCTGACTCCGGATGAGCAGCCATCCAGGGCAACTTTCTTAACGGCAGAACAAGGGCACGATATTGCTGTTATTGGCTTGTCTGGACGTTATCCCCAGGCTGCTGACCTGGATACATTGTGGAAGAATCTGCGTGAGGGCAAAGATTGTGTTACAGAGATTCCAGCCGAGCGATGGGACTGGCGGGAGTATTTTTCTGAAGACCGTAAACAATTAGGGACTTCATACAGTAAATGGGGGGGATTTATCGATGAGGTAGATTGTTTTGACCCGCTATTTTTTAATATATCCCCGCGTGAAGCGGAAATTATGGATCCTCAGGAGCGTTTGTTTTTAGAGTTAAGCTGGATGGCACTTGAAGATGCTGGCTATACCCGAAGCACGATTGCCAGTACCGCTTATCCAGGTATGGAGCGTCATATCGGAGTCTATGTTGGTGTTATGTCGCAGGAGTATTCTTATTTGGCGGTGGAGTCAAGTCTGTCCGGTTATCGGTTCGGTCTGGCTAGCGGAACATCCTCTATTGCCGCCAGGGTTTCTTATTTCTGTAACTTCCATGGCCCCAGCATTGCCATGGATACCATGTGTTCCAGCTCCCTGACTGCGATTGATGTGGCTTGCCAGGCACTCAGGCAAGGTCAGGTTCATGCAGCTCTCGCCGGTGGTATTAACCTGAGTATTCATCCGAACAAGTATATGGTGTTAAGCCAGGGACAGTTTATGGCTTCTGCCGGGCAGTGTAGAAGTTTCGGGATCGGTGGAGATGGCTATGTACCTGCCGAAGGTATTGGAGTGGTACTGTTAAAACGTAAACAGGATGCAGAAAACGATGGTGACCACATATACGGTATTATTAAAGCCTCATCTACGAATCATGGCGGGCGTGCCAGTGGGTATACCGTACCTAATCCTAAGGCTCAGGGACGGGTAATTGCAAAGGCCATTAAGGACGCGGGTATAGATCCACAGTCTATCAGTTATATCGAAGCCCATGGTACCGGTACACAACTCGGTGATCCTATAGAGATTGCGGGTCTGACGCAGGCATTTCGACAGCATACGAACGCCAATCAGTACTGTTGGATCGGCTCCATTAAATCCAATATTGGTCACTGTGAGGCCGCTGCCGGCATTGCTGGGTTGACCAAAGTGCTATTGCAGATGCAGAACGGCGAGATTGCACCTTCCCTTCATGCCACCCAGTTGAATCCGGGAATCGATTTTAATACTACTCCGTTTATGCTGAACCGTACTCTAAGGGTATGGGATCGTCCTGTGCTGCACGGTGTTGTACAACCACGACGGGCAGGTGTAAGCAGTTTTGGAGCCAGTGGTGCCAACGCCCATGTGATAGTGGAAGAGTATATTGAAGGTACTGATCAGAACTCTGAAGCTGTTTCTCCTCAGACCTTTCTTATAGTACTTTCCGCTCGCAGCGAAGAGTGTTTGCAGGAGCAGGCACAGCGGCTGTTGAAGGCTATAACCATCAGATCGTTGAGTGAAACTGATCTGGGACGTATTGCTTACACTTTACAGGTTGGCAGGGAGATGTTTAGCCAGCGCCTGGGGTTTGTGGCCAGGTCTCTACGGGAGTTAACAACCCGCTTACATGAATTTCTACAGGGACATACAGAGGCGTTGCTGTTGACTAACGTTGACCCCGAGTCTGATCCCGGCCAGTCATCGGCGAATACCAAGATTACTGAATGGCTCGAAGATGGCGAGTATGAGCGGGTATTGAAACTATGGGGGCAGGGTGTTGAGATAGACTGGGTTGGTTTGTATGGAAACAATCGACCGCGAAAAATCAGCTTGCCAACCTATCCGTTTGCTCGTGGTCGCTACTGGATCAGTGGACAAATTCCACCTGCGAGTGAAGCCCCAGGGCGTCAACAGGTTGCCCTGCACCCGTTGCTTCATCGCAATATCTCAACGCTCACTCGTCAATGCTTCAGTTCCACATTCACAGGTCAGGAGTCATTCTTAGTTGATCATGTTGTCGGTGGTAGAAAAATTCTGCCGGGTGTTGCCTACCTGGAAATTGCCAGGGAGGCAGTGTGGCAATCGTTGGAGCTGCGATTAAAAAGCCATAATCTAAGTATGAGCAATATTCGCTGGACCCGGCCGGCCGTCATTCCAGAGCAGGGTGCAGATCTGAATATTGCTCTGTATCCCAGCGATGGGGAACGTATTGACTTTGAGATTTATAACGGTGTCGATGGACCGTCTGTCATGTATTGTCAGGGGAGTGTCGTGGCGGTTCCCGTGGAATCTTTGACACCCGTTTCTCTGGACCTAGTGGAGTTGCGAAAACGTTTTGGTTCATCTTTTTTGTCAACACAGCAGTGTTACGATGCGTTTTCTCAGATAGGTATTAATTACGGTCCCAGTTACCGCCTGATCGACCGGATATACAGTGCTTCGGGTGAGGTGCTGGCGCGGTTGTCTTTAATCGATGATGAGCCCTGGAGTGGTTTTGTATTAACGCCTGGACTGATGGATGCGGCCATTCAGGCTTCATTGGGTTTGAGAGCTGTTGACGGTCGGTTGGTTAACTCTGAAGATGTTGGACCATCGCTGGCCTTTGGGTTACGTGAGCTGCAAATATATGACTCGTTACCATCCAGCCTTTGGGTATTAATCCGTTCCAATTCAAATGATCGTCATCAAAATTCGGTGCGTTATTTGGATATTGACTTGTGTGATGATGATGGCCGGATCCGGGTTCGTATGAAAGGCCTGTCCTTACGGTCAGCTGATAATACTGCAGCTACCCGGGAGAGTTTGCTAAAGGCGCCGGATTTACATCAGTACCCCCGTATTCTGACGTTGACTCCAATGTGGCGGGTGCAGTTTCCAAAATGGCAGCCAGCGACGACAGTGCCAATTGCTTCGACGGTGTTCATCACTGATTGTTATGATGACATATTGCTTTTCGTGCCTGACCAGGCCCAACTTCCATATGTACTGGTTGATCCAAACGATAGTGTGGAAACTCTTTTTAAAAAGTTGTCGGCAGCACAAAACTTTACTCATGTGGTTTGCAGTCTAGGACAATCTGCATTGAACGATTCGGATGATATTACCCTTAATCATTCAAGTGATGGAGTAATACTGTTTTTCAGATTGATCAAGGCATTATTGCAACTCAACTATGGTGCTGGCCCGCTGGAATGGACTGTACTAACCCGACAAACCCAGCCGGTATTGTCTGGAGACCCGGTCTCGTGCGCCAATGCAGCATTGCATGGTCTGATTGGGTCGATGGCCAAAGAGTATCCCAACTGGAAAGTCCGGTTGGTGGATACAGACATAGAAGGTGTTGAATACTCAGACATTATCCGCTTACCAACTGACCCCAATGGAGATGCCTGGGCCTGCCGCCAAGGGGAATGGTATCGGCAGACACTAGTACCTTGTGCAGATAAAGTCGTCTCAGGCGTTGCCTACCGGCATCATGGTGTTTACGTTGTTATTGGTGGTGCTGGTGGTTTAGGGGAAGTCTGGAGCGAGTATATGATCCAAACCTATCAGGCCAGGATTATCTGGATTGGCCGGCGCGAAAAGGATACACATATTCAGGCCAGACTGGCGCGATTTGGTGATTTGGCGCCTTTATATATTCGTGCCGATGCCAGTGATGAAGTATCGTTGGCAGCGGCGTCTCAGACGATTAAACAACAGTATCCAACTATTCACGGCGTGGTTCATTCAGCCGTAGGCAGCCTCGACAGTAGTCTGGCTAAAATGGACGAGTCACTCTTCAAACAAACAATTTCGGCCAAAATAGATACCAGTGTGGTAATGGCTGAAATATTCAGTCGGGAAGCTACAGACAAACTGGACTTTGTGCTGTTCTTTTCTTCTCTTGATGCATTTACCAAAGGTCACGGTAAAAGTGGTTATTCCTCTGGTTGTACCTTTGTGGATGCGTTTGCAGCAGTACTTGAAAGACATTTTGCTGCACGGAGCCTGCCCACAATGGTAAAAGTAATGAACTGGGGTTACTGGGGGGATGTGGGAGTTGGTCGTGAGGTGCCACAATCCTTCAGGAACAGACTTGCCCAGGCTGGAATTGAGGCAATCAGGCCAGATACAGGAATGGCGGCTTTGGAGCAACTGTTGAGTCATGACGGTCGACAGATGGCGATGTTGGAAACAACCGGAATGGTGGCTATAGAGGGGGTTGAATATGGCCGCAGAGTGATACATTTGCCAGCAACCTTTCAGCCTGCTATTGATGCCGTTATGGACATGGCGGAGGTTGAGCCGGTCAGCCATTTACGGCGGGAAATACTGGCTGAACAGGGGCCGCTGAAGCAGCGCATAGATTATATGAATGATCTGTTGACGCAATTGCTGTGGTGTCAGGTGTATTCTCTGATACCTGGGGTTCCAACACGGTTTAGTACTATGGAATTAACTCAGCAATTGGGGCTTGTGCCTGTTTATCAGCGTTGGCTGGAACAGTCTCTGGCGCTGGGTGTACAGTCAGGTTACCTTGAGTTCACGGCGGCTCAGTATCAGTTAACTGACCAATTTCCCAGGGATCACGCTGAGGTTTGGCGGAGCTGGGAGGCTTTTAGATCTGATGGAATCGCTGATGTCCGGTTGAGTGCGCAGATACAGTTGGTGGAACAAACTCTTCACGCATTACCTGATATTTTGACCCAGCGACAGCAGGCGACCAAAGTGATGTTTCCCAATTCATCGATGAGTTTGGTGGAAGGCATCTACAAACACAATGTTGTGGTGGATTATTTCAATGAAGTATTGACCACCAATCTGATTGCCTGTTTGCAGCAGCGTTTGCAACAGCACCCTTCAGAATCACTTCGCATATTGGAGATTGGGGCTGGTACCGGCGGTACCAGTGCCGGTTTGTTTACGGCATTGAAACCTTATCAGACGAATATTGCAGAGTATGTATACAGTGATATTTCCCAAGCATTTTTGCAGCATGCAGAGACCCATTTTGGCGCGGATGTTCCCTACCTACAGTGTCGTATTTTTGATGTGGAGCAGCCATTACAGCCTCAGGGCATTGAATTAGGTAGTTATGACTTTGTCATTGCTACGAATGTATTGCATGCCACCCGGAACATACACACCACCCTTGGCAACGCGAAGGCACTGTTAAAACATAATGGTTTGTTATTCATAAATGAAATGAGTCAGAACAGTCCATTTCTGCATTTGACCTTCGGGTTGCTGGATGGCTGGTGGCGTTATGAAGATGAGGCGTTGCGTATCGCCGGCTGCCCGGCTTTGGCTGCGCAAAGCTGGCAGAAAGTACTGCTGAGCGAAGGCTATCGGAATGTACGTTTTCCTGCGTTTCCAGAACACGAACTGGGGCAACAGATCGTGATTGCCGAAAGTGATGGTGTGGTATCGCAGGTGTCCGCTGAAATAAAGTCTCTGCAATTTTCAGAGACGTCTACCGAGCCGTTTGCGCAAAGCCATATCGCACACCATACCGCTTCACAGGAGACTGACGAAACCTTATGGGAAGCATGTCTGGCATACGTTAAAAAGGTGGTCTGCGCGACCCTCAAAGTTGCTCCAGCCGATTTGGAAACCCGTGTTCCGTTGGAGCAGTATGGTATTGATTCCATACTTATCGTGCAGTTGAGCAGCGCTTTTGAAGCAGACCTCAGCGAGCTGGAAAGTTCTGTTTTTTTTGAATATAAAACCGTTGAGGAAATCAGCGATTATTTCGTCAGAGCTTATCCGAAGGCTCTGCGTCAACTGTTTAATTTGGATTCAGACGTGTCCGTTGACAGAAGTCATGGAGCACAGTCCGGCAGTCTCCAAACAATTCGGCGATCCGGAATGGCCAACGCAACGCGACAACGGTTTTTGCCGGCAATGGTCGCCCCTCAAGGTGCCACCCTCACGCGCGAACCCATTGCTATTATCGGCATGGTGGGGCGTTACCCACAGGCCAATAATCTGGATGAATACTGGCATAACTTGGTATCGGCCAAAGATTGTATCAGCGAGATTCCCTCAGACCGCTGGTCCTTGCAGGACTTCTTTTGCCCGGACCCCCAGCAGGCGGTTTCCAAAGGTAAGAGCTACAGCAAATGGGGAGGATTCGTCGGAGACTTCGCGGAATTTGATCCATTGTTTTTCAATATCTCACCGCTGGAAGCCATGAATATTGATCCCCAGGAGCGATTGTTTTTACAAGCATGCTGGGAGTTGTTTGAAGATGCAGGATATACCCGTGAGTCTCTGGCCCGTCAGTATGACAGTAAGGTCGGGATATTTGCCGGTATTACCAAAACCGGATTTGAGTTATATGCACCGGACCTGTGGAAACAGGGCAAACGGGTTTATCCAAATACTTCATTCAGTTCGGCAGCCAACCGGGTTTCTTATCTGCTGAATCTCACGGGACCCAGTATGCCGGTGGATACTATGTGTTCATCCTCTTTAACGGCTGTGCATGAGGCCTGTGAGCATT
Organism: Gynuella sp.; assembly: GCF_050297175.1. NCBI lineage: Bacteria > Pseudomonadati > Pseudomonadota > Gammaproteobacteria > Oceanospirillales > Saccharospirillaceae > Gynuella > Gynuella sp. The sequence goes on from NZ_JBNKSF010000059.1 coordinate 57,492, forward strand.
TGTATTGCGGGGAGTGCGATATGGCCATTGCTGGCGGGGTAAACCTTTATTTGCACTCTTCAGGGTATATTGGTCTCAGTGGTCAGCAGATGCTCTCGGTAGATGGTCGTTGTAAAAGTTTTGGTAAGGGGGGTAATGGCTTTGTACCTGGTGAGGGAGTTGGTGTCGTACTGTTGAAGCCCTTGTCAAAGGCTATTGCTGACCATGACCATATATATGCACAGATTCGCGGTAGTAGTATCAATCATGGTGGTAAAACCAACGGTTATACCGTACCCAATCCGGCGGCTCAGACCGAGTTGATCGATAAAGCTCTGCAACAAGCGGGAGTTGATGCCCGTACTGTCAGTTACATAGAAGCGCATGGTACTGGCACTGAACTGGGTGATCCGATTGAAATTCGTGGTCTGACTCAGGCATTCCAGCGTCACACTCAGGAAACCGGCTTTTGTGCCATTGGCTCAGTCAAATCCAACATAGGTCATTTGGAGGCAGCTTCTGGTATTGCTGGTTTGACTAAAGTGGTGCTTCAAATGCAACACCAGCAACTTGTACCCAGTTTGCATGCGACTGAACTCAATCCTCGTATTCATTTTGACAAGACGCCATTTATTGTCCAGCAGCGCTTGCAGCCATGGTTGCGTCGGGAAATCATCGTCGATGGACAGCTTGTTACGGTACCAAGAATTGCCGGAATTTCTTCATTTGGTGCGGGCGGTGCCAATGCCCATGTGATTCTGGAAGAGTATTCGCCGGAGCAACCATTACAGCCACCAGAGGCCCCTGTGGCAATCGTATTGTCGGCTAAAAGTGAGTCTCAGTTACGATGCTATGCAGAACGACTGCTACAAGCCATTGAACAGAAGCGGATCAACGATCTTCAGTTGACAGATATGGCTTATACGCTGCAAGTGGGACGCGAGGCCATGGAGGAGCGATTGGCTTTGATGGTGTCATCCATTGATGAACTTGTGCATCGTTTACAACAATATCTGCAGGGAGAAACGGCGGTTGAGCATCTGTATCGCGACCAGACCAAACGTAATAAAGAAGCCCTGGCTTTATTTGACAGTGATGAAGAGCTGCAGGAGGCCATTGCAAAATGGTTGAAACGTGGCAAGTTTTCCAAGCTGCTGTCGCTATGGGTTAAAGGGCTAAGTGTGGATTGGCAGACCATGTATTCACTGCAGCCATGGCGCATGAGCCTGCCTACTTATCCGTTTGCAAAAGAGCGCTACTGGCTGGATCAGATTGTGGGTGATGGTTCAGTTGAATCCGGCACAGAACCCTCCCCGTTGCATCCTTTGGTACAACGAAATACGTCGGATTTTAATGCCCAGCGCTTTAGTTCTTTGCTCACTGGTCAGGAGTACTTCCTGAGTGATCATCGAATCAACGGCCATGTCATGCTGCCCGGGTCGGCCTATCTGGAAATGGCCCGGGCGGCGGTGGAGGAATCCCTTGGTCGACAGCATCTACATAATAGCGGGCTGCGATTAAAGAACATTTTCTGGACCCGGCCAATGATGTTCGATGACACCGCGGTTAAATTTCATATACGTCTGCGTCCGTTAAATGATTATGAAATTGATTTTGAAGTATATTGTGATAATGACGGAACCGAGTCTGAGACTCTTTTTTGTCCTGGAGTGGCGAGTCTGGAACCGCTGCCGTCGGTTGCTGATGTCGATTTACAGGCGCTGATGGCAGAATGCCAGGATCGCATCCTTTCTGGCCCACAATGCTATGAGCTTTACCAGCAGATTGGTATGGACTATGGCCCGACATACCAGGCGATTGAAACGTTATACTATGGACAGGTGCATGGTGGCAGTCAGGTACTGGCCCGGTTGTCCCTCCCTGCAGCGGCGCAAAACACTGGTGACAATCCGTTTATCCTGCATCCCTGTTTGCTGGATGCAGTGTTTCAGGCATCTATCGGTTTTCTGGCAGCTAAGGACAGTACATCGGCACAACCTTCTCTCGCCATGGCACTGGAGGAAATTCAGATTTACCAGCGTTTGCCAAATAGAATCTGGGCTCTGTTAAGACCGGTGGAGAGTCGCGATGAACCGCGCGTTGTTCAGCGGCTGGACATAGAACTTTATGATTCTGATGGCTGTGTCCTTGCCTGCATTAAAGGTTTTTCCACCAAGGTTCAGTCACAACCAGCGATGGCACTGCACTCCTTTACCGATCAAACATCCAGTAACCGTCTGGAGGAAGTTAAAGAGTACCTTGGCACTAACATGGCAACTATCAACCATCATTTGCATGAGTTGTTGTGGGCACAATTGGAGGTCGCCGGATTATTTCGGACTGAACGTTTTACCTTATCGGATGTCCGTAAGTGGTATCCGGATTTTTTCCATCAGTGGCTTGCTGAAAGTTTGGCTGCTTTGATTCGCGCAGGTTATCTCAGCTATGAGCAGGACAGTTACGTAATTACCCGCCGGCCGGAGAATGATGCGATGTCCCTATGGCACCAATGGAACGAAGCAAAGACAGCCTGGCTGGAAGATAACAACCTTAAGGCTCAGGTCGTGTTGGTGGAACATACTCTGAAAGCATTGCCGCAGATCATACGGGGACAGATAAAAGCAACAGAAGTCATGTTTCCTAATGCTTCGATGGTCCTGGTGGAAGGTGTCTATAAAGACAATGTGGTGGTGGATCATTTTAATGCAGTGCTGGCCAATGAGCTGTTACAGTTGATTCACAGTCGACTGCAACAAAATCCGGCTGCGACTATTCGGATCATTGAAATCGGTGCTGGAACTGGTGGTACCAGTGAAACTGTACTACAGGCACTACAACCCTATCAGCAGCATATTGAGGAATACTGTTACAGTGATCTTTCTCGTGCTTTTCTGACACACGCCAAACGACAATATGGTAGTTGGAATCCTTATCTGACTTACAAAATTGTCAATGTTGAACAACCCATTGACAAGCAGAGACTGGAGCCAGGAACCTATGATGTGGTGATCGCTGCCAATGTGCTACATGCCACTCGAAATATTTCCAACACTCTGACCAATGTGAAGCACCTGCTGAAACGCGATGGCGTTCTGCTGCTCAATGAAATGAGCGACAACAGTCTTTTAATTCACCTGACTTTCGGTTTACTACCGGGCTGGTGGCTGTTTGATGACGACGAAGTCCGGATTCCCGGTAGCCCGGCACTATACCCGAATGCCTGGCAAGAAGTGTTACAGCAGACGGGTTTTGCCAAAGTGGTGTTTCCGGTGGCTGACAGTCATGAATTGGGTCAACAAATCATTGTGGCAACAGTAGAGTCTCAAGCAGATTCAAATATAGACTTCACAATGAATATTCAGCCACAAGGTCTTGATTCCACGCTACCGATTTCAGAATTAGTCAGCAAAGCAAGTGAATATTTCACCCAGCTGATCAGCGACACTATTAAAATTCCAGTGGAAAAAATAGACCACTCGGAAAAGTTCGAAACCTATGGCATCGATTCGATTCTGGTTGTGCAAATGAATGAAGCATTGCGCGCTGTGTTCAGTGACATCAGCAATACTATTTTCTTTGAATACCAGACAATTGATGCAGTGGTCGAATATTTTGTGAATGAACGCCCCGAGGACCTAAACAGGTTGTTCGGTGTTCAGACGGCGATAGCGGAATCTGGCACTAAACCAGTGACACGTCCGGATTTGCCAATTGCCAATCGACTTTTGATATCCACCCGCCTCGCGACTTCACAATCGACTAGGCACAAGACATCGAGTGATGACGGGAGTGTGGCGATTATCGGTCTTAGTGGCCGTTACCCGGATGCACAAAACCTACAACAGTTCTGGGAGAACCTGAATAGCGGCAACAACTGTTTCCGGGAAATTCCGATTGATCGATGGCCGTCGCAGGGTTTCTATGAGACAGACCCACAAAAAGCAGTGGCTGCTGGCAAGAGTTACTGTAAATGGGGCAGCTTCATTGACAGCTTCAACCAGTTTGATCCGTTGTTTTTTAATATCGCTCCAATTGAAGCCAAGAGCATGGATCCGCATGAGCGACTATTTCTTGAGGAGTGTTGGCAGGCGGTGGAAGATGCCGGTTTTTCCCCATCGGCATTATCGGATGCAGCCCGAAAACGGGTTGGTGTATTTGGTGCAATTGCCAATCAGGGCTTTGAATTACGACGGGTGGAAACAGAGCAGCGCTATCTATCGTCATCCTACTCCTCCTTGGTTAACCGGGTATCTTATATGCTGGACTTACAGGGACCCAGCATGCTGGTGGATACCATGTGCTCCTCTGCATTGGTTGCAGTACACGAAGCCTGTGAATACATCCGCAGCGGTCGCGGAGATATGGCGCTGGCCGGAGCTGTGAATCTTTATCTGCACCCATCAACCTACATCGGTCTGGCGGCTGGCAATTATCTTTCCCATACCTCCGAGTGTGCGGCATTTGGTCAGGATAGCAACGGATTTTTACCGGGTGAGGCGGCTGGGGCCGTGGTGTTAAAAAATTATCGCCAGGCGTTATCAGACGGTGACCATATCTACGCACTCATACGCGGCAGTGCGGTGAATCATGATGGTAAAGGCAACGGTTATACTGTGCCGAATCCGAACCAGCAGGTGGCTGTGATTCAACAGGTTCTGCAACAGAATGGGATTGATCCCCGAAGTATCAGTTATATCGAGTCCGCAGCCAGTGGTTCAAAAATAGGTGACGCTCTTGAGATGACTGCATTGAATAAAGTGTTCCGTCAACGTGCGGGGGCCGAAGGAGACTATAGACTGGGTTCTATAAAACCGAACATCGGTCATTGCGAGTCTGCCTCCGGTATTTCACAGCTGACTAAAGTTATTCTGGCACTAAAGCACAAAACTCTTCCTCCTGTACGGTTGCCTGATCAGTTGAATAGAAGTATCGATTTTGACCGGTTGCCTTTTGCGCTGGTGCGACAGAGCATTGAGTGGCAACGAGTTACTGTGGATGGTATTGAGATGCCCCGTAGAGCCGGTATAAACGGTATTGGAGCAGGTGGTGTCAATGCGCATATAGTCCTTGAAGAATATCCTGTTTTCGTCGATGCATCCGGTACTGTCGAAGGACCCGTTGTATTTACCCTGTCGGCCAAGAAAATAGAACGGCTTAAGACTTACGCCGGTCACTGGATTCGTTATCTGTATGAACATGAAAGCGTAGATATTCATCGCTTGGCCTATACCCTGCAGGTGGGGAGAGAACCAATGAACTGTCGCCTTGCTTTTGTCGTTTTTGACCGGGCAGAGCTCATCCATGCTCTGAAAACATGGTGCGAAACGGGAACTCTGCTGCCATGTGGTTTTCATGGAAACCTTAGGCGGCATAAAGAAACGATTGCTGTTGAGCGGGTCAATCAAGCGATGGAGGCATTGGATCTGATGTCGCTGGCTGACTTTTGGGTATCTGGAAACCCGATTCCCTGGCAACAGCTGTATTCTGGGTGCCGGCCCATGAAACTGGCTGAGTTGCCAACCTATCCATTCAAGCGAAAAGTCTGCTGGGTGACTCATTCATCCGAGCTTGATGGCCAGGAAACAGATGAGAATCGCGATAGTCGCGAAGAAACCGTTTAACGAATCAGTGCAAAGATGTGATTGATCAATCACCGGAGGCATCATGCAGAATATTAAAGACAGTTTATCTGTAGTTTTTAAGCAGGTATTGGAATTAGATCAGGATGAACTGGAGGATATTGAAAGTTTTCAGGAGTTGGGTATCGCGTCGATCAATGTGGCAGAGTTGATTCATGCAATCAACATGCGATTCGATCTACGATTGCCCAGCAGCATAATTCTCGAATGTAGCAGTATTGATGAGTTGGCACACTATATTAATGCGCAACTGGTTCGTCAGAAATCTGTCAGTGCGGATAAACAAGCCCTCACTGACTCTGAAGCGCCTGTGTTTACTGCAACGGCTAGTAATCAAAGTGAGAATAGCGTTGCGGACATTTATGAGTCATCAGTTGACAACGAAGTGAATAATGATGCCGACGATATTGCGATTATCGGTTTGTCCTGCCGGTCTGCGGGAGCGGACGACCAACATCAGTTTTGGCAAGTCATTAGTCAGGGCCGGGACTGTATTGGCGACATTACCGATCCTGATTGGCTTGGTTTCCTGAAGGCAAACTCGTCAGCCAAAGCCGTGCCGACGAAACTGGGTATGATGGCTAATACAGAATATTTTGACTCTGACTTTTTCCACATTTCGCCAAAAGAAGCGGAATTGATGGATGTTACTCAGAGGGTCTTAATGGAGGAATGTTATCATGCGTTGGAGGATGCTGGCTATTCACCGGCATCCCTGTCTGGACGTGCCGTGGGCACGATGATTGGTACCCAATCGATTGCTCCGAAAACCCATGATCTGTCTCATTTTGCTTGCATGGGGACTGATGTCAGCATACTCGCATCCCGTATTGCCTATTTTTTAAATCTCAAAGGACCTGCACTGGCTGTGAATACTGCCTGCTCTTCATCATTGGTAGCGCTGGACATGGGCTGTCAGAAACTGAAAAGCCGAGAAATAGACATGGCAATGGTTGGAGGTATTACTATTTATACCCACCCTGCGGCCCTGGTTTTGATGAATAACGTTGGTATGTTGTCGCCATCCGGTGAAAGTCGGCCATTCGACAATAGCGCCGATGGTATTGTTGTAGGCGATGGCGTAGGGGTTCTGGTGCTAAAACGTTTGACAGATGCACAGCGTGATCAGGACATGATCTATGGTGTTGTTCGTGGGCACGGAACCAATCACGATGGTAAAACTTCTGGCACTACTGTGCCGAGTTTTCTGTCGCAGAGCGAACTGCTGATGTCTATTTATCAGCGCAACAATATTGCTGTTGACGATATTCAGTATATGGAAGCGCACGGAACGGGCACCAAGCTTGGTGATCCTATTGAGGTGCATGCAATTGCCGAAGCATTCTCACGGTTCACTGAGAAAACACAATTCTGTGCCATCGGTTCGCTGAAGGGTAACGTAGGCCACACTACGGCGGCTTCCGGAGTGCTTAGTGTCATTAAAGTTCTATTGAGTATGAAACATCAACAAATACCGCCTTCAATAAAATTTAATAAAGAAAATGATCAAATCGATTTTGCTCACAGTCCCGTGTATGTCAATACTGAGTTGAATTCCTGGCCGGAAAATTCCAGTGGACGTCGCCTGGCAACAGTCAGCGCGTTTGGATTCAGCGGTACTAATGCGCATGTTGTCATCGAATCTTATGATGATGTGGTTTTTCCAGTGACACCCAGGCAACGTTATGGAGTTGTATTGTCAGCGAGAAACGAAGAGCAACTCAAACAGCAGGCGAGTAATTGTCTGGCGGTGATCGAAGAGTGGCAGCTGAATACGAATGTTCTGCCTGAACTGGCTTATACCCTCCAGGTAGGACGAGAAGAGATGGAAGAGCGGCTGGCGATCGAAGTGGGCTCCATGGCGGAACTGATTGAAAAGCTTAGAGCGTATGTACAGAACGATATCTGCCCTGATGGAATGCTGAAGGGCAGAGCCCACCAGGGTAAAGAGGTGCTGTCACTGTTAGCCGGTGATGATGACATGAAGATGACCGTCGCAGCCTGGGTAAACAAGGGCAAACTTAACAAGCTGTTGAGTCTTTGGGTGAAAGGCATGTCGGTTGACTGGTCTCTACTCTATAGTGGTAACCCCCCTCAACGAATGAGTTTGCCTGGCTATCCATTTGCCAGAACAGGTTACAGCTCCGCCATGAAAACGTTTAGTCGCCATTATCAGGTTTCCTCCGAAGCCAGTGTGTCTCATATACCCGTGACGCTGGCTGCTTCCTGTGTTTCCGCGATTGGTTCAGTGACCAATGCTATTGACCAAACCTTGCAGTCGTTTACCGAGTGCCTCAAACAGCAATGGGATCCAGTGGCTGATCAAAATTTTCGCGAAATAACCGACGGTGTTACCAGACTTGGTGAGTGGATGTTGTTGGCGGTATTTCACCGCATGGGGGTTTTCAGTCAGTCGAGTGAGCGTTATGACGTCGCGAATCTGCAACAGCAACTCGGTATCACTCCGCTTTATCAACCGTTATTCGAGGCTTTATTAAATATTTTGATTAAAGCTGGGTTGTTGGTGAGAAAACAGGAATATCTGATCGTGACTGAGGCTGCTCATGATAATGTGGTCGGCAAAGTTAACGAAATCAAACGCACACTGATTTCAAGAATGCCTGAAATTGCCGGTCATATTCATGTTCTGGAGGTTTGTATCGAGTCTTATCCGGAAGTATTGACGGGTCGAAAGAATCACATGGAGGTGTTGTTTCCCGATGGTTCTATGGAGTTGGTACAAAGTATTTATAAAAGTAATCAATATCATAATCAATTGGCGGCAGACATTATTGAAACAGCCGTGGCAAATCGATTGCAACAGCATCCGTATACTGTGCTCAAAATACTGGAAGTTGGTGCAGGAACTGGAGAGACCAGCAAAATGGTATTGGATAAAATAGCCCAATATCAGGAGCATATACAATACACTTATACGGATATTTCCCATGGGTTTATCCAGCATGGAGAAAGGGAGTTTGGCAACAACCGGCCGTTTATGAAATTCAAGGTGCTGAATGTTGAGAACTCTCCACCAGCGCAAGGATTTGATGCACATGATTACGACATAGTATTTGCGAGCAATGTACTGCATGCTACTCAGGATATAAACAACACTCTTCAGCAGATTAAAAAGCTGTTGCACAAAAATGGCATGTTAGTCGTTATTGAGCTGACTCAGGTGATGGACTTTTTCACGCTTATTTTTGGTCTTACAACTGGCTGGTGGTTGTTTTCAGACAAAGATAACCGCTTAACAGATTCTCCGCTCCTAAGTTCAGTAAGGTGGCGGCAGCTGCTGGAGGAGAATGGTTTTGGCAGGGTACGTGTGTCAGATCTTCCATCGCTGGGAGAAGATACCTCTTCGGAAACTGTCATCATAGCAGAGAGTAATGGTGTGGTATCGCTTGCTGCCGATGAAAATTTGTCAGTAAAACATTATGAGGATGATATCCCGGTTCCAGCTGAGTCATTGTCTGTATCTGAGAAAGATGGACAAACAGAGGTCAGTGAACTCGAAAATAATATCGCCGCTATCTGGAAAGACCTTTTAGGCGTTCAGGTTCTGGGTGTTCATGATAACTTTCAGATGCTGGGAGGAGATTCAATTATTGTTACTCAAGTAATATCCCGGCTGAAGGATAGTTTCCCGTTTGAAGTTGACCTAAGTGAGTTGTTTGGTGCTTCAACGGTGGCAGAAAGTGCGGAGATTGTTGAGAAAGAATTAATTTATCGAATCAAGCAACTCTCTGATGAGTCGAGTGCTGAGTTAATGGCTATTTAGTCGTTGAAGTGTCGATAAGGGGTTGCCAATCCAAGTTTTATTTCGGAATTTTTGGGTAGCCCGATAATTTCATTGCTGGATTAACATTATTATGAATAAAAAAATTCCTTTGTCTGCACTACGGTCCGAATTGTCCGCAGAGCAACTAGCATTGCTGGAAAGTCTGAAAGGCAAAAAAAATACAACTCATAAAAAATCTATTTCCGTTCGCACAGAAACAATACCTGTTCCGTTGTCATTTTCACAGCAACGGGTTTGGTTTTTAGATCAATTTGTACCAGATACTCCTGCCTACAATATTGTCATGTATTTTCGGTCATCCGGAAAACTGGATGCGACAGTGCTTGAAAAGGCTCTTAACGAAATCGTCCGTCGTCATGGAAGTCTGCGAACTTCATTTCAGAATGATGATGGAAAAGCCTTTCAAATAGTTGCGAGCGAACTGTTTTTGAAACTTAATATTGTTGATCTTACAGAATATCCTGAAGAACAACGAGAAGCTCATTTTCAAAAACTCATTCGTGAAGAATCCAGGTTTTTGTTTGATCTCTCAAAGGGCCCGTTGCTTCGAGTCAGCCTGTTTCTTATGGCGGAGCACAAGCAGATAATTGTTACCAATGCGCATCATATCATTATGGATGGCACATCCATTGACATTTTTTCGCGTGAATTGATTACTCTATATGCTGCGTTTATGGATGGACAGTCATCGCCACTACCGTCGCTTCCGCTGCAATATACTGATTTTTCATTCTGGCAGCGTGACTGGCTTCAAGGCGAAGTGCTGGAATCACAATTGGAATATTGGCGTCGTAACCTGAGTGATTATGACAATAGCTTCGAGTTACCGCTGGACCATACCCGACCACCGATTCAAGTATTTCAAGGTGATACCGTCAGGTTTGCGTTGTCACCGAAACTGGTTGCTGCCTACCGGGCACTTGGGCAACAACAGGACGTCACATTGTTTATGTTGCTGCTAACTGCGTTGAATATACTGCTCTACCGTTATACCGGATATGAAGATGTACTTGTAGGTACACCCATTGCCAACCGTAACCGGGCTGAACTGGAAGGGCTAATCGGGTTCTTTGCCAATACTCTGGTGTTGCGAACAGATCTGAAAGGTGAGCCCACTTTTCTTGAGCTGTTAGAGCGTACCCGGCAGGTAGCCAATGGCGCATATAAACATCAGGATGTTCCTTTTGAGCTATTGGTTGATGAGCTGCAACCAGAACGTAACATGAGCCAGAACCCTTTGTTTCAGGTTTGTTTTGCATTCTTTAAATTCCAGCCGGTTTATGAGGGGATGAAGGGTAAGCTTAATATTACCCTGGAAGAGAGTTCTACGGTTAATAACAATACTTCGAAGTTCGATTTATGGATTTCGGTTTCGGAACGCGATGACTTAATGGATGTGGAAGTGGAGTATAATTCCGTCATTTTCGAACGCGACACCGTTTCCAGAATGATGGAGTGTTATCAGGTATTGCTTGAAAATATTGTTGCTGATCCGGAGAAAAAAATATCTGAATATTCTATTTTGCCGGCGGAAGAAAAACAAAAGCTATTGGTGGACTGGAACGACACATTCGTGAGTTACCCGAATCAAGGAAAATGTTTACATCAGCTGATCGAAGAACAGGTAAAAAGGGATCCTGATGCACTGGCGGTTATCTTTGAAGGTATGACTCTGACATATCGAGAGCTTGATGCAAAAGCCGAAAAACTGGCAGTATATCTGCAGGATTTGGGTGTAGGTCCGGATAAGTTGGTGGCTGTCAGTGTGCAGCGGTCACTGGAAATGGTAATCGCCTTGGTGGGCATTCTCAAAGCGGGTGGCGCTTATATTCCAATTGATCCGGACTATCCATTAGCGCGGTTGTCCTTCATGCTTGCGGATGCACAACCCGAAATATTATTAACACAGCAATCACTTCTGGAGCGATTACCATCTTGCGAAGCCAGAATAATATGTCTGGACAGCGACTGGGCAACAATTGCCAAAAATTCCCAGACACTGTCATCTGTTCCAGTCACTGAGCATCATCTGGCTTACATGATATATACCTCTGGCTCCACGGGCCAACCCAAGGGAGCAATGATCAATCACAAAAGTATTCGTAATAGGCTTGACTGGATGCAACAGCAGTATCGGTTGAATGGTGAAGATCGGGTTTTGCAAAAAACACCCTTCAGTTTTGACGTTTCTGTCTGGGAATTTTTCTGGCCCCTGATTTCCGGTGCCAGTATCATTCTTGCCCGCCCTGAAGGTCACAAAGATCCTTATTATCTGGCATCATTGATTCAACAACAGAACGTGACAACATTACACTTTGTTCCATCGATGTTACAGGCCTTTCTGGAAGAGCCGGAGATAAAAAACTGCCAATCGATAAAGCGGGTTTTCTGTAGTGGTGAAGCTTTGCCTTTTTCTGTTCAACAACGGTTTTTTGAATGTCTTTCTTCTTCACAGTTGCACAACCTCTATGGGCCAACTGAAGCCGCGATTGATGTGACTTATTGGGCCTGTAGGCGTGATGATAGAAGTGGCAGAGTGCCGATTGGTCGACCGGTCGCGAATTCTCGAATTTACATCCTTGATAAGCATTTGAACCCTGTTCCGGTCGGTGTCTCTGGAGAGCTCCACATTGGTGGTGTTCAAGTGGGGCGGGGATATCATAATCGGCCGGAGTTGACAGCAAGCAGATTTATTCCCGACCCATTCAGCAGTGAACCAGAGGCAAAACTCTATAAGACCGGTGATTTGGCCCGTTTCCTTGCTGATGGCAGTATTGAATATAAAGGGCGAATGGATTTTCAAGTAAAAGTTCGCGGCTTTCGAATTGAATTGGGAGAAATTGAATCAACATTGGAACAACATCCGGCTGTCAGAGAAGTTGCTGTACTGGCCAAAACGATTGATAAGTCCGAAGAACATAAACACCTGATCGCTTATGTTGTACCTCGTTCGTTGCAGCTTTCATTGACTGATGAAGATGTGATTCATACTGAACAGGCAGCATTTTCCTCATCACAGATCTCCCAATGGGAACAAGTGTTTGATAAAACCTATGTGGAAGAGGAAGACGGTGCGGGCGACTTCAATGTCGCTGGCTGGAACAGTAGTTATACCGGGCTGCCATTGCTTAAGGAGGAAATGCGGCAGTGGGTGGACTCAACGGTGGAACGGATTCTGGATCTTCGCCCCAGAAGAGTACTGGAAATCGGTTGTGGTACTGGACTGTTGTTATCCAGGATTGCGCCTCACTGTGAAGAATATTGGGGGACGGATATTTCTGATACGGGCCTCAATTATATCCGTGAGCATCTATTAGGTCAGATTGGTCCAGAAAAAGTGAAACTGTTAAAACGGGACGCCAGTGATTTTTCTGGTTTTGATGGCGTGTCATTTGATGTTGTTGTAATAAACTCGGTGGTGCAGTATTTCCCAGATATTTATTATCTTAATGATGTTTTAACACAAGCTGCTACGGTATTAACTGATCTGTCAGCTATTTTCCTCGGTGATATTCGTCACCTGGGTTTACTGGAAATGTTCCATACGGATGTTGAGTTGGCCCGCGGTACAACAGAGCAGAGTATAGAGCTGCTGCGTAAAAAGGTTAACAAACGCCTGGCTCAGGAACAGGAACTGGTTATTGATCCGGAATATTTCTTAGTACTACAACAAAGCCTGCAACGCATCAGTCAGGTTAATATTCAGCTCAAGCAGGGTAGCCATCATAACGAGTTAACCCGTTATCGTTACGATGTGGTACTGCATTTCGGAAAACATATATCAACACCTTCTGAGCTGTCAGTATCGGCCTGGGAGGATGACAAATGGAATCTCGAAACGCTACAGCAAAAGCTATCCCAAAATCATCCTTCATTACTCAAATTGACGAGTATCCCTAATGCACGTCTGACGGATGTTTCCGAGCGCCTTAGGATGATGGCGGTTGTCGATGAGCAAAGTGCTATTGATCAGTTATCAGTCATATCTTCATACAGTGGGGCCGTTGATCCTCAGGATCTCTATGAGTTGGGTAGACAATTGGGTTATCGGTTGGAAATAAGTTGGGCACAGGCCGATGTGAATGGCAGTTATGATGCCTTGTTTATTGATGAATCCAGCGTCTACAACAAACAGGTGTGGCAGTGGGGAGGTGAGATTAAGCAATCGGCATCCTTGGAAACCTATGCCAACAGTCCTCTGCTGTATAAAGTCAGTCAGCAATTGTCACCGTTGCTCAAGGAGTTTTTGAAAGAAAAAATGCCGGACTATATGGTGCCATCAGCCTATATGATACTGCGAAAAATGCCGGTTGATGCGAATGGTAAACTGGATCGCAGGGCCTTGCCGTTACCTGTCCTGGATCTACCGGATCTTGATCAGGGCTTTGTGGAGCCGGAGACTGATGAGCAGAAAGTGCTCGCAGCTATTTGGGCTGAGGTGCTGAATCTGGAGAAAGTCGGTATTCATAATAATTTTTTTGAATTAGGTGGTGATTCCATTCACAGTATTCAGGTCGTTGCCAAAGCCAAACAAAAGGGATTCAAACTGAGCCCTCAGCACATTTTCCAACATACAACAATTGCAGAGCTAGTGCAGGCTTTGCTGTTGGAAAAAGGAGCGTCGTCACTATCGGATCAGAAAGCCTCGATGGCCTTGTTTAGTGAGCGGGATTTGCAGGTGGTCAATGAATTGTTGGCTCAACCTGATGTTGAGGACGTATATCCGCTCGCACCATTTCAAGAACATATGCTGCATCGTTATTTGCAATTGCGCAGTCCTGGTTTGTTTCTGGTTCATCGTATTGACGTGTTGCCGGATCCTGGTGAGTTTGATTTGTCTATACTGCGCCAAGCATGGCAAAAAATGGTAGCCCGTAATCCGATTTTGCGTACCTCATTCCGTTGGCAGAATCTGGATGAACCGTTACAGGTCGTGCATACCCATGGAGAGGTTAAACTTCATTTTGCCGATTGGCGCGGGTTGTCCGAGGTCGAGCAGGAAGCCCGGTTGGAAGACTATCTGCATTATGATCGGCATCGTGGTATCGAGCCTGATCAACCGAATGGACTACGTTATCTGATTGCCAGAATCGAGAATGCCTATTTGTTTGTACTCGGGTTTAGTTACCTGTGCCTTGATGGCTGGAGTTTGGACCTGATTTCCCAGGAGTGGCATGCCATTGTCGATAGTCTTACCAGTGGCCGTAGTCTGGAAGCCCGGCAGCGTCTACCTTACCGGGATTTTATCCAGCTGACCCGATCAAAGGATATGAGTGACGCTCATGCTTTCTGGACCAAAACCCTGAGTGGATATGGAGAAACCACGCAACTGAGTGTCCTCAGCAGTAACCAAAGCCCCTGGCCTGAAAAAGGTTTTGCTCGTCAGTTTTTGCGTTTCAGTGAGCTTCTTTCAGTACAATTGAAAACCCTTGCCCGTGACCGTGGACTCACCCTGAGTACTCTGATACAAGGTGCCTGGTCGTTGGTTTTGAGTTACTTTTCGGGTAAGCATGATGTTGTCTATGGTGCATTGATGAATGGTCGTTCGCTTGATCTCGAAGATGTCGAAAACATGGTGGGGCCGACATTGAATATTCTGCCTTTGCGTATTGCCATCACTCCGGAGGCAGGATTGATGCGTTGGTTGCAGGGCGTGTTGGCGAATATCGTCGAGTTGAGTCGATACGAAAATACTCCGTTACGTCAGATTCAGTGCTGGAGTGAAATACCGACAAATCAGTTACTGTTTGAAAGCTATCTTGTATTTCAGAATGTCGGTGAGGAATCCATGGACAAGGCAGCAGGGCATTTCTTTGTGTCAAAAATGGGTTTTCCGCTCAGAGTGGATATTTTTCCTCAGGATAATATCGCCATGCATATGTCTTACTATCGGGATAATTTCAATGACAACACTATCGCTACGCTGATGAAAAGCTTTCATCAGGTTCTGAGTCATATGGTTAATGAACCGGGGTGTCACGTTATAGATTTACTGGATAGTATGAAAAACATATCTGACAGTCCAGAGCCCCGGGTTTTTTATGAGGGTAGATTCCGCCTGCAAGATATGATGTAACGAAACCTGTCTGAGTGATCGTTATCATCTTATCCCCATACTACTATCTCGGGCTAACGGATATGGTGCGTACTATGAACCTGGCACTGAAACAGATCGTACTGATCTATTTCAGTATTACCGGATAAAAACGGGCGGAATTTTCGAAATCCCTTGTTTTTACCCGGTCCGCATTGGATTTTACCCAATGACCGATACATCCCTGCATCAGTATGAATCCGGCAACCTTTGTGGCCAGGTTAATATTATCGTGGCAATCAAACAGGTCGTCCTGATCTATTTGATGGTTGCCCCGAAAAATCCGGCGCTGTTGCGCGAGACACCGAATCGTCGGACTGTTTGATTTTTCGTGGCGGTCTATAGCGTGGTCCGATGTCTCTGTGCGTCCATACATCACTGTTAACCCGATCTATTTAACACAAGGTTCGTATATGCTTTGAATTCAGGGGTGGTTATGGGGTTGCCAAAACTCCATGGCTCCATCAGGAAACGTGCTCAGCAGTCGATCCATTTCTTGCTCATCAACCTGATTGCGTAGCGCCTTGGCGACATCATTGATGGGATCTCCAGTCAGGTGGGCGAAGTTGTGTTTGGGGCGTAATTCAGCCACTTCTTGGTTCATCTGCTGTCGATCTGTAAAAGCTTTCTGTTGTTCGTTTGGATTCCAATCACTGACAAACAAGGCGCGAAGGCCAACCGGTAGTGTATCGGCAAACAGTATGGCCTGTTCCAGGCTGAGACGTCGGCGAAATACCTGAAAGACACCTTGCGCAAGAGTATAGGCCATATGGCCACTGCCGAAATCGGCATTGTTTTTTACATCCATCAGAAATTCCTGAAATTTTATGGTCGCGACCTGGTACTCTTTGGGATAAGGCATGAGAGGACTCATATGGGATCTTATTTAAGATCGACATTAAACATTAGCCAGCTGTGATGACAAGACCTTCAATGGTCTTGTTGAGTACAGCTTGATCAGCGTCGGAGATATTCAAATAGCTGTATCAACGTTTCTTATTTGCCTGTATTAGGTGGCGGTTCTAAAGAGGCTAAAGCTTATCTGCACTATGGTAACTGATTGATTCTATCCAGTATTCAATGGTGCCGGCCGGGCGTACGACGGTGACTTCGTCATGCAGTGATCGTTTTAATAATGCCTGGGCCAGTGGGCTGTCCATACTGATGTATCGCTTGTCACTATCAAACTCGTCCGGCCCGACAATGCGCACTATCAATTCGTTGTCGTCCTCATCCATCAGTTTTACCCAGGCTCCAAAAAAGACTTTGTCCTGTTCTTTTGGAACACCGTGAACGACATTAATGTTGTCCAGTCGTTTGCCCAGATGACGTAGACGGCCATCAATTTCGCGCAGCCTTTTTTTTCCATAGATATACTCGGCATTTTCTGAGCGGTCACCCAATGCCGCAGCTGCTCTGACTTCTTCGGTGACAATAGCGCGCTCCTGCCAGAGTTGACGGATTTCGTCCTTAAAACGTTCATGCCCTTCTGGAGTAATGTATTTAGAACCGGGTTTACTGGGTGGACGATAACGGCTCATATTCGCGGGTCACTTTAAGGCTGTTGTTTGAGTTGTTTGATGATAAATCGGGCCGGGTGCAGATGGTCAACGATATCGATTTCGACCGGTAGTGGTTCTGAACATATCATGGCGGCAATCATTTCCCCACATAATGGCGCTGACGTGAGTCCACGGGAGCCATGGCCGATGTTGCAATACAGTCCCGGCAGATATTGCGGCTGTGGCCAGCGACTGTGGCGCTGATTGAGATTGCGATAGTGTGCCCGATAATAGTCCCAGTCCGGTAGTGGACCTGCGATGGGCATATAATCCGGTGTGGTGCATCGAAACCCAACTCTACCGTTTAGTTCCGGCGTTTCATCGAGGTGGTTTTTCAGAGTGGGAAAGCAGGAAAACAGGTTGTTCAGGTTTTCCTGATGATCAGATTCCCTCAGTTCGGTGGAGTTGTCATTGAGATTAAAGGTTGCGCCAAAATTCAGTTGGCCATTACGTACTGGCGATACGTAGCCTTTAGCACACAGTACGGTGGTCAGTGGTATATCCGTATTAATTGTCGCGGCTGAGGTCTGGCCACGGATGGGTTTGATGGGCAGATTCATCGTGGCCGCAAAGTTTCGGGCCGCATTGGCGTTGGCAAAGATCACCTGAGTAAAGGGGCCATGACGTTGACCTTGTTGGTCGGATAGTACCCAGCGCTTATCGTGCTCCATGCTCAGCCTCAGAATTTGAGTGCCCGTGTGTATCCGGACACCCTGCAGCAATTGCTGACATAACGATGGCGGATGTACCCAACCTCCATCTGACAACCATAACCCCGAGTTAGTATCAATCCCTGCACGCTGGCTGGCGTCACTCTGATTAACCGGCTCAACCAGAAAATCCGAATAGGGGTCTTTGGAATTGAAATTTTGTTGCCGTTGTCGTTCCTTATCATTCCAGCCACTGATTAGAACGCCACAGGACTGCCATTCAAGCTCATCAAGCCGGTGGTAACAGCGGTTGGCAAACCCAAATGCCTGGCTGTAAAAACGATTGTGATAGGAACTTTCCCAGGAGGGTTTGATGTACAGTGCTCCCTGTGCATTACCAGACGCTTCGCTGGCAATGCTCTGGTGTTGTTCAAATACCTCACAGGCAATGCCTCTGCGGCTCAGGGCATAAGCACTGCTGGCACCGGCCATACCGGCACCGATGATGGCGACTCGCTGCACTTGTT
Source organism: Gynuella sp. (assembly GCF_050297175.1). Taxonomy (NCBI): domain Bacteria; kingdom Pseudomonadati; phylum Pseudomonadota; class Gammaproteobacteria; order Oceanospirillales; family Saccharospirillaceae; genus Gynuella; species Gynuella sp. Next base: position 75,748 of record NZ_JBNKSF010000059.1, read on the forward strand.
GTTCATTGGGCAACTGGAACCAGGCTGGATGAGTATTTGGCAGTTGTGGCCCTATGCCGGAAAACGAGCCGATAAGCATATCCCGTTTTCGACCAAACCCTTGAGTTTTTTGGACTTCGAAACCTTGGCCCTTCAGACCTCGGCGGACGATACCCGCGGCGGTAAATGTGGCAAAGGTGGTTTGGTAGTGGCTCAGGCGGGCGATTTCGCTAAATAAGGTGTCGCTCCACATGTCTGGGTTTTTGCTGGGGGCAAAACCGTCCAGAAACCAACAATCAACGGTACTTTGTAGTTGCGAAAACATCCGATCTGCTTCGCCAAACATTAACGTCAGTTGTAGAGCCTCAAAATCCAGCCGGTGAAAGCCTGGAATCAGATGGGGATAAGCATTCAAAATGCGATCACACAGCTCCCGGAACTGAGGCCAGTGCTGATAGATCTGACGAAGATCCTGAAGCAGGAAGGGATGTTTTTCGGCGCTGATAAAGTGTAACCGACAGGAATTCGGGATCTGCCCGTCGATTTGCATGGTTGTGAACAACGAGGCAGCGACTAAAAAGTTAAGGCCCGTACCAAAACCGGTTTCGGCAATTACAAAGGTCTGCCCCGGTTGTAACTGGGCAAAGCGCTCAGGCAGTCGGTTGCTGTTGACGAATACATATTCGGTTTCTGCGATTCCTCCTGCTTTGGAAAAGTATACGTCGTCAAAAACAGTGGAAACCGGAACGAGGTCAGCCTGCCAGGAAACCTGGGCAGGCAGGATGCGGGGGGTATTCACTCAGTCTTGCTGTCTTCGATGGTAATTGAAATGATTTTGACTGTTTCTGCTGGTACATCACTGTAGGCACCAACACGAGTGGTTTGGACCCGGGCGATTCGGTCTACGGTGTCCATGCCATCAATCACTTTGCCGAAAACGGCATACCCGGGTTTTGCGGGATTGGCGTAGTCGAGAAAATTATTGTCTTTGTGGTTGATGAAGAATTGTGAAGTGGCGCTATTTGGATCATTGGTTCGAGCCATGGCAATGGTGCCACGCAGATTACTCAAGCCATTATCAGCTTCATTTTTGATCGGTGCATTGGTCTGACGCTGTTTCATACCAGGCTCAAAACCTCCACCCTGAATCATGAAACCGGAAATTACCCGATGAAAAATCAGACCATCGTAATAGTGGTCGTTGGCGTATTGGACAAAATTGGCGACAGTGACAGGGGCCTTGTCTGCATACAGTTCAAGAGTCATGGTGCCAAGGCTTGTTTCGATCACTGCTTGTGGGTTGGCTGCAAAAGATCCGCTACTTAATAGCAGTCCGAAAATCAGTAAGTATTTTTTAAACATGGTTATGTCTATCCAGAAGTTTAAGCCAGTGAGAAAAATGTTTTTTGGGTAATACCAGATCCGATTGGGAAAACTTGTCCATTTGTGTGACGGTGTAGTTAGTGGCCAAGTGAAGTTCCCATTGCACAACGACATCATCTGCAATATCGATCAGCGGATGCAAGTTATCCTGTTGTCGAAGATGCCGGACCAACAGCCCGCACCAGCGGACGATTTGAAAGTGACAGTAATTGGACTGTGCACCTTTTTGTCCCTGTAGCAATAATTGACGTAAATTTTCCGCGTCAAACTCCAGAGAAATTTCGCTGTCAGACCAGGACATAAACGAATTCCAAGAAATAGTTCCTGTTGACTAATGATAGCCAGAGCCCTGGTTTTGCCAAAAGATTCCGGATCATAAGTCGTCCCTGATATGGGCTAAGGCTGATATTTGCCTCAGGCCCAGCCGTCTTTGCGGCCACTGGAATTCAGTCTTGGCAATATCAGGCCAAGTACAATGCCGACCAGCATGATAGTGCCACCGATAATCCAGTTGCGACTTTCATGGCTGGAGGTCAGAGACTGAACCTGTAATTGAGCACCTTCAACTTCATTTTTCAGGCGCTCATTTTCAACCAGCAGTTCACGATTACGCTTTTCAAGGTTGATCGCATTCGCGGCAGTGTTCTTGATCTGCTCAAGTTCACTCTCCAGGGTTTCTTTTTCCTTCGATAGTTTGCTGAGCTGAGTCTCGGTTTCTTCACTATTGGTTTGTATGTTTTCCAGTGAATTTGAAGTCTTGGCCAGTTTCTCTTTCAATGCAGCCAGTTCTTTTTCGACAATCGCCAGCTGCACTTCTGCAATAGGTGTGCTTCTCAGGTAGCGGTCAGGAACCCAGCCTTCCACGCCACTTCGGGTACGAACAAATGCCCATTTTTCGTCGTCGTTGTAATTCAACACTTCCAGTTTGGTGCCGCTTTTTAAACCTTTGTTGATGATACGGTACTGACTTCCGGCACCTGACCGTAGTGGTACCCAGAGTACATCCGTCACATACTTGTCTTCTGCAAAAGAAGGCATAGGGATCATTGCCAGCGCCAGCAATAATCCGGTGAGAGCTAAGAGTCTGGTCATTGTATTTCCTAAATTATGGTAAGACTTTTTTAAATGGTTTCACCATGACACTGGCGTAAACACCAGCTTCGACATAAGGGTCCGCATCTGCCCATGTTCTGGCCTGTTCGAGGCTATCAAACTCAGCGATGACGACTGAACCGGTAAATCCTGCTTCCCCCGGATCATCGCTGTCGATGGCCGGACAGGGGCCGGCGATAAGCAGGCGACCCTCACTTTTTAACGCTTCCAGTCTGGCCAGGTGTGCCGGACGAGCGGATTTACGTTTTTCCAGGCTGTTGTCGATGTCCTGGGAAATAATGGCATAAAACATGTGTGATCCTTATCTGTTGGAATCAACATTAAAAACCGTCGCCACAGGTGGGCATACATTACTGAAGCGACAATACTTAAAAAAATAAAATTCGGATACCCTATTGTTTCCGGTCATAGGGAGTTTTTCATTGTTCGTTATCTGTCGACGATATTGTTTTGAGATGTTAGCGTTGTGCTTTCTCAAAAACGACAATTCATCCTCCCAATACTCTCAAAAATTAGTGTGAGCAGGTGCTATTGCATACAATACTACTTTTGATTTTTTTAAAGGCCAAGCATGATAGCAACTGCCCGTCAGTGTTCCAATGCCAGATATCTCAATGTTGACCTTCATTGCCACAGTCTTTACTCCGATGGTGAACTCACTCCTCATCAGTTGGTAGAACGAGCGGTCGAAAAAGATGTTGTCGTATTGGCGCTGACTGATCACGACACGATTGCCGGTGTCAGGGAACTGCAACAAGCCGCTGCCGGATGCCTGCAGATCATCACCGGTATCGAGTTCAGCAGTGTCTGGAACGGAGTAGGCATTCATATTGTAGGTCTTAACTTTGATCTGGATGTTATTGCCGAAGCGACAGCAGAACAGTTGTTGGCGCGAGATAAACGGGCTCACATTATTGCTGAAAGGCTCGAAAAAAAAGGATTTTTCGGTGCTTATGAAGGTGCCAGATCTTATGCTCAGAACAGTTTGGGCAGGGTTCATTTTAGCCGTTGGATGGTTGACCAGGGATATTGCCGAACACAGGCTGAAGCATTTAAAAAGTGGCTTGGTGCCGGTAAATTGGGCGATGTCAAAGTGCAGTGGCCGGAAATGTCTCAAGTGATCTCGTGGATACATGACGCAGGTGGGGTTGCAGTTCTGGCACACCCGATAAAATATCGCATGACCAATCGTAAGCTCGCCATGCTAGTGGGTGAGTTTGCTGCGCACGGTGGTGACAGTCTTGAGATTGCTACTGCCGGGGTCGATGTTAATCAGGTGAAAATGCTGGCCCGGATTGCCGGTCAGAATGGTTTGTCTGGTTCAAGGGGCAGTGATTTTCACGGCCCCCGGCAATTCTGGTCTGAGCTGGGTAAAGCGCCCAGTCTTCCCGCTGAGGTGCCGCCAGTATGGTTTGGTTTCGTTAATGAATAAAGGAAGAGTATGAGTCAATATTTTGCAATACATCCGGAAAACCCGCAGCCACGACTGATCGTTCAGGCTGCTGAGATTATTCGTGCCGGTGGTGTGGCTGCTTATCCGACGGATTCAGGTTATGGGCTGGGCTGTCAGATTGCCAACAAGAATGCGCTGGAGCGTATCCGGGAGATTCGCCGGATCGATGATAAACACCATTTGACGTTAGTGTGTAAAGACCTGTCCGAGCTGGCCAATTATTCCCGGGTGGATAATGCCGCATTTCGTATGATTAAGAACAATACCCCGGGGCCCTATACCTTCATTCTGGAAGCATCTAAAGAAGTTCCTCGCCGTTTGATGCATCCGAAGAAAAAAACCATCGGTTTACGTATCCCTGATCATCCAATCACCCAGGCCTTGCTCTCAGAACTGGGAGAGCCATTGATGAGTACCTCATTGATTCTGCCTGGAGAGGCCGAGCCAATGGTAGAGCCCTGGGAGATCCGGGATTTGCTGGAGCATCAGTTGGATCTGGTAATTGACGGCGGTTACTGTGGTATCGAATCAACTACGATTGTGAGTTTGCTGGATGAAGTTCCTGAGATCATCCGTAAAGGCTCAGGTGATGTATCTCCATTCTTATTCTGAGTCGGTCCATGCAGGTGACAGTCCGGGGTTTCCTGGTGTTTTGCTTGGTAATTATTGTTGGATGATCAGTGATGGTATTAACTGGCGACGATAACCCGTTATAATCCCTCCGTTTTATCTTCTTGGAATAACACCTGTCTATGACAGAATTGGAATCGCAAAATCCCGATACAGTGGAAGAAAGCGGAGTCGGCCTGACAGAAGCCCGGGAGATGGCCCGCCAGTTTCAGCAGGAGATGCCGTTTGCGGTCGTTTCCGGCAAAACCATGACGCAGTTGCCGCTGGATCTTTATATTCCTCCTGATGCTCTGGAAGTATTTTTGGATGCTTTTGAGGGCCCGTTGGATTTGTTGTTGTATCTGATCAAGAAGCAAAACCTTGATGTACTAGAGATCAATGTGTTTGAGATTACTCGCCAGTACATGGAATACGTGGAACTGATGCGGTCTCTCAATCTTGAGCTGGCGGCTGACTATCTGGTCATGGCTGCCATGCTGGCAGAAATTAAGTCTCGGATATTGCTGCCCCGGAATACGGAAGAGGGGGAGGAAGATGAAGAGGATCCAAGAGCTGAGCTGATTCGCCGGTTGCAAGAATATGAGCAATTCAAGCAGGCCGCTGAAGATCTTGATCAGGTGGATCGTGAAGGTCGCGACTTTTTTACCCGAGAGAGTTCCCGTTCCGATCACAACACCCAGGTGGTGTACCAGGATATAGAAATGCGTGAGCTGGTTTTGGCATTTCGGGAAATATTGCTGCGTGCAGACATGTTTATTGACCATCAGATTTCGCGTGAAACCCTGTCCACTCGTGAGCGGATGTCTGAAGTGCTTGACCGTCTGCGAGATCGCGCCTTTGTACCCTTTGTCAGCTTGTTTAAGCCAGATGAGGGCAAGCTTGGAGTAGTGGTGACATTTCTTGCAGTTATGGAGCTGTGTAAAGAAGGTCTGGTAGAACTGCTGCAGCATGAAATTTTTGGTCCCATCCATGTGAAAGCAAAAACTGACTCGACCACAGAAAATGAATCCGGTGAATATGAACAATCCGAATAATCCTCAAAAAGATGATCAATCCTCTGTAAGCGCAGAGGTTGCTGTAGATCAGACTGAGTTGCAGTCTGATGAGACACGGACTGAGCAGCAGGATTTGTCTGAACTGGCTGCTTTAGATGGCCTGGAGCAGTCTGCCGATGTCATGCCTGAGACGGCAGATCTGCATGAACTGGCTCTGTTGGACGGTGTCGATCTGGAGTCATCGGAATCCGAGGTTGATATCGCTGATGAACTGGCTGCCTTGCAGGCGATGGATGGTATATCCGCCGAGGAAGTGACAGCTGAGGAAATTCTTACCATGCCGGTGGAAGACATTGAGCCGGAAGTGGATCGAACGAAAGAATTGATTGATGAGCAGTCTTTGTCTGAACAGGACTGGCAAGGCTATACCCGTGAATATCTGACTCCAATCCTCGAAGCAGCAGTGTTTGCACATGGGAAACCATTGTCGCTGGAACGTATGTTGACACTGTTCGATGCTGAACAATTACCTTCCAAAAAATGTTTGCAGTTTTGTCTGCAGCAGTTGGCGATTGAGTATCAGAGTAGAGGGGTTCATCTGGTTGAAGTGAAATCAGGGTGGCGTTTTCAGACCAGTGCCCGAACTGGTGAGTATGTCCAGCGCTTGTGGGATGAAAGGCCTCAGCGTTATACCCGAGCCACACTCGAAACCTTGGCACTGATTGCCTATCGGCAGCCAATTACCCGTGGTGAAATCGAGGATGTCAGAGGTGTGTCTGTCAGTACTCAGATTGTTAAATCATTACAGGAACGGGATTGGATTAGAGTTGTCGGTCACCGTGATGTTCCCGGTCGTCCGGCGATGTATGCCACAACCCGGGAGTTTCTCGATTATTTTGGCCTTAAATCCCTGACTGAGTTGCCAAGCCTCTCTGAGATCAAGGATCTCGATGATATTAATCCGGAGTTGGATCTGGCGGGTGATGAAAGTGATGCAGATGAGACCAGTGATTTTGACAAAGCCGTCGATGAAATGAAGGCCGCTGCTGCTGTCAGTGAAGAGCAAAGCTATATTGATCAGGAATTGAGCAACGAGCTTGCAGCGATGGATGGTGTCAACTTGGCTTTTGAGCAGATGCTTGCTGCCCAGAGAGCTTCGCTGCAGGAAGATGAGGAACCGGCGGAAGGCGTTGATACAGAAGAAAAAACCACTATCGAATCGGAAACAGTGACGGAAGATGCTCTGATCCCTGAGCAGGCAGAACCTGTCCTGCCAGAAAGTGAAACGACGTCTTATCAGCCTGATCCCCCGGTAATGGATACCGAAAATCTGAGCGAAGACGAAAAAATAGCAATTATTCAGGCTAAACTGGCAGCACAGGCAAAATTGCTGGCAGAGGCTGAAGAACAACAGGACGATAATGAAACAGAAGACTGAAAACAGCAGTAATTCCACCGAAAAGCTGCAAAAAATTCTGGCCAGTGCCGGATTGGGTTCCCGGCGGGAAATGGAGCAGGCGATCGCTGATGGTCGTGTATTGCTTAATGGCGTATTGGCTCGCCTGGGAGATAGGGCAAGTAGTGAAGATACGATTTCACTGGACGGTCGCCCAATTCCCTCCGTGGCTAGAAAAAGTGTCCGTCGCGTGTTGATATATAACAAACCGGAGGGTGAAATCTGTTCCCGTAAGGATCCGGATGGACGACCAACGGTATACGATCATTTGCCTAAAGTACCTGGTGAGCGCTGGGTAGCTGTTGGGCGCTTGGATATCAATACCAGTGGTCTGCTATTGTTTACCAATGATGGTGAGTTGGCCAATACCTTGATGCATCCTTCCAGTAATGTTGAGAGAGAATACGCAGTCAGGGTGCTGGGTGATGTCAACATTGACATGATTCAGCGTATGCATGAAGGCGTTCAGTTGGAAGATGGCTTGGCCCGCTTTACTGATATCCAGGAGTTTGGTGGGCGTGGTGCCAATGTTTGGTACCACGTGGTGATCATGGAGGGACGTAATCGTGAAGTTCGACGGTTGTGGGAAAGTCAGGGCGTGCAAGTGTCGCGGTTAAAGCGGGTACGTTACGGAAGTGTGTTTATGGATCCTGACGTTCGTGCCGGTACCTGGAAGGAAATGGATAAGAAGGCTGTAGACTTACTGGCTCAGTCTGTAGGCTTGCCTTCCAAACCCTGGGCGTCATTGTTTTCCGGTAAAAACGATCGTCTCAAACGTCAAAGCAATCGCCAGAGAACGCGCCGACATGTGAGTAAGTAGATAAGAGAGGGCAGGACCCTCCTTATTTTTATTGTCGTCTTTATTCTTTCCACTTGATGTTACAACCCACACTCGGATTTTGAGTACCTGAATAAGCGGTTTTGCCAACAATAGCCTCAGCCGCTTCCAACAGATCTTTGCCAGTAATGGGATTGCCATTCCCCGGGCGGCTGTTATCAAGTTGTCCGCGGTAAAATAATTTCAGATCCTGGTCATACAAAAAGAAATCCGGAGTGCATGCAGCGTCATAACTTCTGGCAGTTGTCTGTGATTCGTCATAAAGATAAGGGAAGGTGAATCCGTGCTCTTCAGATATAGCCACCATTTTGTCCGGGGCATCTTCCGGATAATCGGTAATGTCATTGGCATTGATCGCCACCATCCCAATATTCATATCAGCAAGCTTTTGGTGTAAGGGTTCAAGAAAGCCGGCGATATGTTTTACGAATGGGCAGTGATTGCACATGAATACGACCAACAAACCGTTTTCACGAGCGGCTTCAGACAGGCTGACATGCCGACCCTGGCCATCTGGTAATTTGAAGTCTGGAGCGATACTCCCCAGAGGGGCCATTATGGAAGGGGTAAGTGCCATAGAAATACCTCATCAGAAGTTAGCAACGGATCTGTACTTCAGTGATGATACCAGTATAGTCACGCAGTGACATGGGGAATGGAAGGTAATTGTGGATCTAAGTGATATCAGAAGAGAATACCTACAGGGCGGACTTCGCAGAGAAAACCTGCTCGCTGACCCGATTGATCAGTTTGAAGTCTGGTTCAAAGATTCAGTAAAGGCCAAAGTCAACACAGATCCGACGGCCATGTGTGTGGCTACAGTGGGGCCGGATGGTCGTCCCAGCCAACGCATCGTTTTGTTGAAACATTTTGATCAGCGGGGGTTTGTTTTTTATACCAACCTGGGGAGTCGTAAGGCCAGCGAGATAGAACAAAACCCTAATGTCTGTCTGCATTTCGGTTGGGTGCCGTTAGAGCGCCAGGTCATTATCTATGGACGCGCACGACAGTTGTCTGTGACTGAAACCACGGCCTATTTTCTTTCCCGGCCAAGGGAGAGCCGGATAGCGGCCTGGACATCCCATCAGAGCCAGAAGGTTTCCGGTCGCAAAATGCTTGAGCAGGCATTCGCACAAATGAAAGCCCGGTTTGCTGAAGGAGATATTCCGCTGCCATCTTTTTGGGGTGGTTATCGCGTTGAGGCAACAGAGATTGAGTTCTGGCAGGGAGGCGGTAATCGTCTGCATGATCGCTTCATGTACAGCAAAGATGAAACCGGGCAGTGGCTGATCGATAGGCTTCAGCCGTAATTTTTTCGAGAGGGTTGAACCATTGAAAGACAATATTGAACGCCAGAAAGTCGTTGTGTTTTCTGGCGCGGGCATCAGTGCTGAAAGTGGTTTGAAAACATTCAGGGATTCAGATGGTTTATGGGAAAATCACTCGATACATGATGTGGCAACGCCTGAAGCCTGGTTGCGTAATCCCGAACTAGTATTGCGTTTTTATAATGAACGACGCCGACAGCTTGAGACTGTGCAGCCTAATTCGGCCCATCTCGCTATCGCGGCTTTGGAGCGGGCGTATGATGTGTTCGTCATTACTCAAAATGTCGATAACCTGCATGAACGAGCCGGTTCAAGTACTGTATTGCATCTGCATGGAGAGTTGACAAAGGCGCGCAGTACGGCGGATGAGGCTCTGGTTTATGAGATTGGCAGCAAGGCTATTGAACTGGGAGATCAGTGTGAGCATGGCAGTCAATTGCGTCCTCATATCGTCTGGTTTGGTGAAATTGTTTCAGGGTTGTCAGAGGCTGCGGAACTGATCAGTCAAGCAGACAAGATCATAGTGGTTGGAACCTCGTTGGAAGTTGAGCCGGCCGCCAGTTTGGTTCATCTGGCTCCAGCACATGCTGAAAAAGTAGTGATTGCGCTGAATCTGCGCAATCGTCCTGCAGGCTTTGAGTATTACCAGGAGCGGGCTGGTGAGGCTGTTCCCAAGGTGTGTCAGCGCTGGCTGGAGTTCAATTGATTTGAAATAGCGAGCGGGCGTTCTCAGTCAGTTGTCGGGTTAAGCTGACAACTTCAACATTCTTCTCCTGTGCCATTCGTTCCAGGATAAACGGCAGGTACTTGGGCTCGTTGGTCACTCCCCGATAAGGTACGGGTGTTAAATATGGAGCATCCGTCTCAACTAGCATTTGGGTAACCGGGGTGGCACGCAGAATTTCTCTGACATTTTCGGCTTTGTTAAACGTTAGTATGCCGTTGAAGCCCAAATGAAAACCTTCCGACAGACAGAATTCCGCGAGTTTCAGGCCAGAAGTGAAGCTATGTATTACGCCTTTGCGTGGCAGGTCGGAGGAAAAGTTCTTCAATATTGCTTGGGTGTCTTCGTCCGCTTCGCGAGTGTGAATGACCACTGGTAGTTGAAGTTCACAGGCAATCGCCAGCTGGGTTTCAAATACTTCTCGCTGGATCGCGCGGTCAGCATGATCGTAATAATAATCGAGTCCAATTTCCCCAATAGCAACTACTTTAGCATGATGGCTGTTGTCACGGATGGTGGTAAGTGTTTGTGGAGTAAACTTTTCTGCTTCGTGGGGGTGAATTCCCTGTGTGCAATAAACCTGATGGAAGCGATTAGCAATATCCAGGACAACGGGCAGATTGTCTGGCTCAGTGGCAATTGTCACAATGCTTTCAACACCAACATCGGAAGCCTGTTCGATCACGGTCTCCAGTTCGAAGTTTTTGAGGTAGTCCAGGTGACAATGTGTTTCGATAATTGTCTGGTTAAATATTGGAATGGGCTTACGCTTGCTCATAGAAAGACTGTCCGCTAAATCGCGGTGTTATAGGGGATATGCTGAAAGGCGTCAATGCCTGAGCTTATATCGATAAACTCAGGAGGCCAGCTCTTTGGCAATTATGGTTCTGTTTTTACCGGTTGCCTTTGCAATATACATGGCATCATCAGCTGATTGCAGCAGTTTTTCGACATCCATGCCGGGTTCCAGTAAAGCTGCTCCTATGCTGACTGTGATAGAGCTCTTGTGGATGCCTACTTCAATGCCCTCACTGATGCTTTCATTGATCCGTGTACCAATGACTTGTGCCTGTTCTACTCCAGTATTGCTCAATATCACGACAAACTCTTCTCCGCCGAAGCGAAAACACATGTCTGAGGAGCGGATGACATTGACAATATTCTGAGCGGCATTTTTCAGCACCGTGTCTCCGGTGAGGTGGCCATGGTCGTCATTGATTGCTTTGAAGTTATCGATATCAATCATCAGAATAGATAATTCCTGACCATGGCGGTCTGCCAGGTCCCGTTCCCGCTGTAATGTTTTCATCAGCGCTTGCCGATTGCCTACACCAGTGAGTGAGTCTGTTAATGCGCAGGAGAGGGCTCGGCGATATTGCAGGCTGTTTTTTAGCGGATAAATAAACAGATCGAGTAACGATTCCAGTACCATCAGTTCTTCTTCTTTAAAGCGACGGCTGCGGCAGAATACGATTTCACCGTAGGTGTCTTCATTCGCGGTTAGCCGATAAGTGACTTTGTGTTGATTTTGACGGCCGACCATAATGCTGATTTGCATACCCGGGTATCGGTAGTTGATACCGTGTACCTCTACTGCTTTACTGATTTCTTCATAAACAATCCGGACCAATCTCTCAGTGTCCAGAGTTGTTTGTAATAACAAACTCATACGGAGACGAAGATCGCGAAGGGCATCTGACTTGGTAATACTCCCCAGTTCAACAGAACTTCCCTGATCGATCTTGGGAAACAATGTTTTTTGTTCATTAATTGAAACTGGCGGTTGATAGTTGGTACTCATTAACCCGTCTCCAACAGCGATATAAAGAGTGAAGCAATTATGTGCGAGTGGAGCCAGAATCATGCCAATCAATAAACCTGGTTGGATCTTCTATAAATTTGCAGGTAAATGATGAAAAAGGACGGAAAAACATTGCCATATGCGGCAATGTTACCGAATTTGGGGTTGGAGCCGGCAGTTATTGGCCTGCTGAAAAGAAAGGGGGTAGCCGGTTTATTTCGACAAATTATTGACTTTTAGTAATGCATATTAAATGGAGAGTCATTAAACCGGCAATATTTTGCCAAATAGAAGCAAGCTTAGTAGTCAATCATTTGGCCATGGATGTGCTGGCTTTGTTTTGACATCAAATACAAGTACAGGGGCATTAATTGTTTGGGGGACTTTAAAGTTTCAGGGTTTTCGGCAGGATAGGCTTGTGCCCGCATAGCGCTCTGAGTGCCCTTGGGGTTGATGCTGTTGACTCTCACGGTTGAGATGTTTTCGAGTTCATCTGCTAGGGTTTGCATGAGTCCTTCCACTGCAAATTTTGATACCGCGTAAGCGCCCCAGTAGGCTCGACCCATTCTACCGACAGACGATGACGTAAATAGAATCCTGCCTGCTTCGCTTTTTTGTATTGATGGCAATAGGTAGCGACACAAGTAGAAACAGCTATCGACATTGGTCTTCATTGTCTGTTGCCAGACGTCTGGCTTGAAGCTGGAGATGGGTGATCTTTGTCCGAGGATGGCTGCATTCAGTAATAGCACATCAAGCTGTTCCAGTTCCTCCTCGACAGCGCGGGCGAGAGTCCGGTAGTCGTCGACGGTTGCGGTAGCAAGGTCGAGGATATATATCATGGGTTCAGGATAACCTTGTTGAACAATCTCATCATAAACCTGTTCCAGTTTTTCCTGGTTCCGACCAAGCAGAATGACCGTAGCCCCATATTTGGCGCATTCTATTGCGGCACATTGGCCAATACCGGAGCTTGCTCCAGTAATCAAAATGTTTTTCCCCTGAAGCTCCTGGGTGTCTGGCTGCCAGCCTGCGGGAACAATATTGGTGATGATTTTTGATTCCATAATATTAGTCAGACATATTGCATAATTGGGTAAGAATGTGAACCGCCTGTTCTGAGTTATCGGCATGATAGTCAGCTGGCCAGTCGTGGAAGTTTTCTTCTCTTGGATAAAAGCCGTATCCGCAGGCAAGGGATTTGACCCCGGCTGCGGCTGCGGCTGCGATATCTTTGCTATGGTCACCACAATACAGAGTTAGGGCAGGATCTGATTCCAGCCGGTTCATAGCTAAGAGAATTCCTTCTGGATCCGGTTTGACAGTTTTGACATGGTCCGGACAGATCAGGACGTCCAAGTATTGTGATAACCCCAGGCTTTCGATAATGGGGTTGGCCAGGCATTCAGGTTTGTTAGTGACCACTCCCAGTTTGATCTCTTGTTTGTTGGCATGTTTGAGCCATTCCAACAAGCCAGGGTAAACGGTTGCGCCTCGTTCTGGGTATTGTTGATACTCACGAATGTAATCGTTTCGTACCTGCTCTATTTGTTCGCGGCTGATTTCTTCTGCCCAGGCACGCTGAATAATTATTCTGGCTCCGGCAGAAATCAGCTCCCGGATACTGTCATCGTCCATGGGGGCTTGATCATGATCTGCCAGGGTCTTGTTCATCGCCAGGATAAAACCTTCAGAGCTGTCGACCAGGGTGCCGTCAAGGTCAAAAAGTACTGTATTGATAGCCATGTCAGGTATTGGGTTTCCGAGTCTGAACTATATAGTTAACACTTTGGTCACTGCCCAGTTTGTATGTCCGTGTTAACGGGTTGTAACTCAGGCCGGTACTGTCTCCGCGAATCAAGCCAGCCTGTCGGGTCCAGCTTTGTAATTCAGATGGGCGGATAAACTTTTGATAGTCATGGGTTCCGCGAGGCAATAGCTTTAAAACGTACTCTGCACCGATTATGGCAAACAGGTAGGATTTTGGATTGCGATTCAGGGTTGAGAAAAATACTTGCCCACCAGGTTTGACCAGTTTGCTACAGGCTTCGACGACAGATGCAGGATCGGGTACATGTTCCAGCATTTCCATGCAGCAGACCAAGTCGAACTGGCCGGCCTCTTGAGCAGCAAGTTCTTCAACCAGAATCTGCTGGTATTCAACGTTTTGCAGACCGGTATCGAGAGCATGGAGTTTGGCTACGCTTAGTGGGGCTTCGCCCATGTCAATGCCTTTTACTGTGGCACCGCGATGTGCAAATGCCTCGGCCAGGATTCCTCCGCCACAACCAACATCCAGAACCTTTTTGCCTGCAACCGGACAGCGCTCATCGATGTAGTTGGCGCGTAATGGGTTGATTTGATGCAAGGGTCGAAATTCACTCTCAGGGTCCCACCAGCGACTGGCCAGGGCCTCGAACTTCCCGATTTCAGCCTGATCAACGTTCATACTGTTCTCCGCTGTTAAGATCTTGCGGCGACAATTTTGCTTTGCCATGCTTGAGCTGTAGAGATTAGCTCGGCCTTGGATAATGTAGTCAGCTCTCTATTTGCCAGCAGCTGTTTGCCGCCGACCCATACGTCAGTGACCTGATTGCGTGTGGTTGCATAGACCAAGTGTGAAACCGGGCTAAAGATCGGCTGGCTTTCAAGATCGGACAGGTCAACAGCAATGATATCCGCCAGTTTGCCAACTTCCAGGCTGCCTACATGCTTATCCAGGCCCAGTGCTTTGGCGCCATTGATTGTGGCCATAGCGAGTGCTTCTCCGGCTGGCAACGCTTCGGCGTTCATAGCAACCGCTTTGGCCAGTTGAGCCGCTGTACGCATTTCTCCAAACATGTCCAGGTCATTATTGGAAGCTGTGCCATCGGTGCCTAGGGCAACGTTGATACCTTGTTCCTGAAGTTTGTGGACGGGACAAAAGCCGCTGGCCAGTTTCAGGTTTGACTCTGGGCAGTGCATTACGTGAGAGCCGGTTTCTGCAATCAACTGAATATCTTCGTCATTCAGTGCTGTCATGTGAACGCATTGCATATGCGGACCCAGTAGACCAAGATCATAAAGTCTTCTGATTGGGCGTTTGCCATATTTTTCAATGCTTTCATCCACTTCACCCTGGGTTTCATGAACGTGCATTTGAATCAGAATGCCCTGGTCCTTAGCCAGCTGGGCAATTTTCTCCAAGGGTTCATCAGACACGGTGTACGGAGCATGAGGGCCGAATACTACATGAACCTGGTCGTCGTTGGCGTATTGCTCTCTTAGGGCCAAGCCTTTCTTTATATATTCGTCCGGATTCTGTGCCCAGGCTGTTGGGAAATCCATGATTGGAAAGTTCAGTTGTGCCCGAATGCCAGCTTTTTTGACTTCGAGTGCGGCTTGTTCAGGGAAAAAATAGTTATCTGAAAAAGTTGTGGTACCGCAGCGGATCATTTCGCCAATCGCAATTCTGGTGCCGTCAGCAACAAATTCTTCACTAACCCATTTACCCTCGGCCGGCCACATGTGGTCATTGAGCCACGTCATCAGTGGCAGGTCGTCAGCCATTCCTCTGAACATAGTCATGGCGGCGTGGCCGTGAGTGTTAACCAGTCCGGGCATTAGCACGCTGTCGCCAAGATTGAATGCTTCGCCAGCCTCAAACTGCTGCTGGGCTTCGTCAGCGGGCAGAATAGCCTTGATTTTCTGTTGATCGATTACCAGGGCATGGTTTTCCAATACTTCTCTTTGAGCGTTGACTGTGACTATCCAGCGGCTGAATAAAATGGTGTCGGCTTTTTGCATAGATACTCTCCCGTTCGGGCGGTGAAACTTGGATGGAATGCGCGGATGCTAAACTATTCTCTCAGTGAATGCATGCCGCATTCTGGCAAGGGCAGCGCAAGTGATTGATTCTGGTACCAAAAAGCAGAACTGCGCTGGCTCTTGAATGTGCCGATATGCTATTATCCGGCGCCTATTTGTGCCAGCCGTGAAGGGGTCTGCGACGGTTGTAAAACGCGCGATTTGATAGAAACAGATAGACCCGAAAAAGGAACCTTTTTTCTATGGTCGATACCGCCAAAGAAATCCTACCCATAAATATCGAAGAAGAGCTAAAGCAGTCATATTTGGATTACGCTATGAGTGTAATCGTGGGACGGGCTTTACCCGATGTTCGTGATGGTTTGAAACCTGTGCACCGGCGAGTACTGTTTGCCATGCAGGAACTCGGGGCTGACTGGAATAAACCCTATTATAAATCTGCCCGTGTGGTCGGAGATGTGATCGGTAAATATCACCCTCATGGTGATTCCCCCGTTTACGAAGCGATTGTCCGTCTGGCTCAGCCGTGGGCAATGCGTTATACGTTGGTTAATGGTCAGGGAAACTTCGGCTCGATAGATGGCGATGCGCCTGCGGCAATGCGTTATACCGAAGTCCGGATGCGCAAAATGGCCCATTCTTTATTGGCGGACCTCGATAAGGAAACGGTTGATTTTTCTCCAAACTATGACGGTAAGGAGATGATTCCAGATGTTCTGCCGACCCGTGTTCCAAATCTGCTGGTCAACGGTTCTTCTGGTATTGCGGTTGGGATGGCGACCAATATCCCCCCGCACAATCTGGGTGAGGTGGTCGATGGTTGTTTGGCCATGATCGATAACCCAGCTATTGATATCGACCAGCTTATGGAAATCATTCCTGGTCCTGATTTTCCGACTGCGGCAATCATCAATGGCCGTAAAGGCATCGTTGAGGCTTATCGTACTGGCCGTGGTCGAATTTATATACGCTCCAGAACGTCCGTTGAGACTAACCCCAAGACTGGGCGGGAAACCATTGTGGTTTCAGAGATTCCCTATCAGGTCAATAAAGCGCGTCTCATTGAAAAAATAGCCGAGCTGGTTAAAGACAAGAAACTCGAAGGTATCTCTGAGCTGCGGGATGAGTCTGATAAAGATGGTTTGCGCATTGCAATCGAAGTCAAACGTGATGCGGTTGCAGAGGTGGTGATTAATAATCTGTATACCCAAACTCAGATGGAGTCTGTATTTGGGATCAACATGGTGGCGTTAGTCGACGGTCAACCTAAAGTTCTCAATTTAAAGGATATGGTTGAGGCGTTCATACGCCATCGTCGTGAGGTGGTCACCAGGCGAACTGTTTATGAGTTGAGAAAAGCCCGAGAGCGTGGTCATATTCTTGAAGGGCAGGCAGTTGCACTGGCCAATATTGATGAAATTATCGAAGTTATCAAAACTTCCCGTGATGGCGGTGAGGCCAAGACCAGATTGATCGATCGCCCTTGGGAGTTGGGTCACGTATCTGCGATGCTGGAACGTGCCGGTTCGCAGGATGCCTGTCGTCCGGAAGAGCTCGCTGAAGAGTTCGGTATTCGTGATGGTCAGTATTATTTGTCACCAGTACAGGCTCAGGCGATTTTGGATCTGCGTCTGCAAAAGCTCACCAGTCTTGAAAGTGACAAGATTATTGACGAATACCAGCAGATCATCGATTCAATTGCGGAATACCTTCACATATTGGGTAGTTATGAGCGTCTAATGGAAGTTATTCGTGAAGAACTAGTGGCTATTCGTGAAGAGTATTCGGATGCGCGCCGTTCTGAAATCATTGTTTCCAGGCAGGATTACAGCATGGAGGATCTAATCACTGAGGAAGATATGGTGGTGACGATTTCCCATGGTGGTTATGCCAAGTCACAACCGCTGGCTGATTATCAGGCGCAGCGTCGTGGTGGTCGTGGAAAAGCGGCAACTCAGGTCAAAGATGAAGATTATGTTGCTCATCTGTTTGTGGCCAGTACTCATACTACCATTATGTGTTTCAGTGACAGGGGCAAGGTTTATTGGCTGAAGGTCTGGGAAATCCCTCAGGCTGGACGAACAGCAAAAGGCCGTCCTTTGATCAATATCCTGAATTTGGATGACAATGAAAGAGTCACTGCTGTTCTGCCGATAGAGGGTTATGAGGCAAACAAATTTGTTTTCATGGTTACAGCTAAGGGAACTGTTAAGAAGACAGCTCTGGAAGCATTTTCCCGTCAGCGTTCATCTGGTTTGATTGCACTGAATCTGGATGAAGGTGATCAGTTGGTCGGAGTTGCTATTACCGACGGAAGTCACGAAATTCTGTTGTTGGCGAGTAATGGTAAGGCTGTGCGTTTCTCTGAAGAACACGTGAGGGAAATGGGGCGGACTGCTCGTGGTGTCAGAGGTATTCGCCTGGGTGAAGAAGCGGAAGTGATCTCGTTAATGATCCCTGATGATGAAGGTACTATTCTGACGGTTTCGGAAAAAGGTTATGGCAAGCGAACCAAAACCCAGGACTTCCCGACCAAAGGTCGAGGAACCCAGGGGGTGATCGCAATGATTGTTAATGATCGAAATGGTCCTTTGGTCGGCGCTGTGCAGATTTTTGAAGGTGATGAAATCATGCTAATCAGTGACAAGGGGACCTTGGTTCGCACCCGTAGTTCAGAGATCTCAGTATTAGGAAGGAATACTCAGGGAGTGCGTTTAATTAAAGTCGCTGAAGATGAGTCTTTAGTGGGATTGGAGCGAGTTGAGGAAGATAAGGATGTTGGTGTGGGAGATGTTGAGTTGATAGATGGTGAACAAATATCTACTGAACCTCCAGTATCCGAAGGTGAAGAAGATCTTCCTTCAGATTAATTGTTTGAGTGCGTTTTAGGTTTTTTGTTATTGGCAACGTAAATAGAGAGCATCATGACTAGATCTTTTAATTTTTGCGCAGGTCCGGCGGCTCTGCCAACAGAAGTGTTGGAGCAGGCTCAACAAGAAATGCTGGATTACCAGGGCAGTGGTATGTCGATTATGGAAATGAGCCATCGAGGCAAGATGGTGGTTGATATTTCCGAAACTGCCAAACAAGATTTAAAAGATCTGCTCTCGGTTTCCGATGACTATGAGATTATCTATATGCAGGGTGGTGCTACTGCCCAGTTCTCAATGATTCCATTAAACCTGTTGGGTAAAAACAACAGGGCGGATTTTGTAAACACCGGTATCTGGTCTCAAAAAGCAATTAAGGAAGCTTCAAGATATGCGGATGTCTGCATCGCTGCCACGACTGAAAGTAGTGGCTTTACGTGTGCGCCGGAACAAAGCGAAATAAATGTTCGTGATGATGCTGTCTATTTGCATTACACCCCTAACGAAACTATCGGTGGTGTGGAATTCTCCTATATTCCCGAGAGTCCGGTTCCGTTAGTTGCGGATATGTCCTCAAATATTCTTTCCAAACCGTTGGATGTTTCCCGATATGGGCTTATATATGCTGGCGCGCAAAAAAATATTGGCCCTTCTGGTTTGGTGTGGGTAATTGTTCGTAAAGACCTGCTTGATCAGGCTATGGACACAACTCCCTCTATCATGAATTATGCCCTTACCGCGAAAAATGCTTCGATGCTGAATACTCCTCCCAGCTTTTCTGTATATATGTGCGGATTGGTATTTAAATGGCTGAAGGCGCAGGGTGGGGTTGCTGCGATGGGTGAAATCAATGAGCGCAAAGCTGCTCGTTTATACAACTTTATTGACCAATCAGAGTTCTTTGCCAACCCAGTGGCGAAAGATTCCCGCTCCTTAATGAATATTCCGTTTACTTTGCGGAATTCAGAATTGGATAAGCAATTTCTAGCTGAGGCTGAAGCAGCGGGGCTGCGTAATCTTGCTGGCCACCGTAGTGTGGGGGGGATGAGGGCATCAATATATAATGCTGTGCCTGAACAGGCTGTTGATGCGTTGATTGAGTTTATGGCTGATTTTGAAAAGCAACACGGCTGAGGCGAATTAATGAGTGACTCAAGCGGCGCTGAAGAGCAACAGCTGTTAAAGCTGCGAGACCAAATAGATTCCCTGGATCTGGATATTCAAAAGTTGATTTCCGAACGAGCACGTTGTGCTCAGGAGGTCGCTGAGGTCAAAATGAAATCCTCTCAGGCAGAGAGTGTGGTGTTTTACCGGCCGGAAAGAGAAGCGCAGGTATTAACAAGGGTGATGGAGCGTAACGAAGGGCCGCTGGCTAATGAAGATATGGCGCGGTTGTTTCGTGAAATCATGTCTGCCTGCCTGGCCTTAGAGCAGCCTTTAAAAGTGGCCTATCTTGGTCCGGAAGGAACATTTACCCAGCAGGCAGCATTGAAGCATTTTGGGTCCCGGGTGATTACCCGACCAATGCCAGCTATTGATGAGGTGTTCCGGGAGGTTGAGGCTGGTGCAGTGAATTATGGGGTTGTGCCCATTGAAAACTCTACTGAAGGTGTAGTGAATCACACGCTGGATTCATTTTTGAGTTCAAATGTATTTATTTCCGGTGAGGTAGAGTTAAGGATTCATCAACATTTGATGATTGGTCCAAATACCCGCCTTGATAATATCACCAGGGTGTATTCGCACCAGCAGTCTCTGGCTCAATGCCGAAAATGGCTCGATGCTCATATGCCGTTGGCGGAGCGTGTGGCTGTAAGTTCAAACTCTGAGGCGGCCAAGCGAGTGCATTCTGAGTGGAATTCTGCTGCAATTGCCGGTTCAATGGCAGCAGAGTTGTATGATTTACAAGTGGTCTATGAAAAAATTGAGGACCACCCTGATAATTCAACCCGGTTTTTAATTGTAGGGAAGAATCGTTCCAAGCCTAGTGGCAGAGACAAAACATCCATCATTGTTTCCATGAAAAATGAGCCTGGTGCATTATATTCATTGTTGAAGCCTTTTAATGACCACGAGATTGATATGACTCGATTGGAGACCCGTCCTTCTTCTCATGGTAATTGGACATATGTTTTCTTTATCGATTTTATAGGGCATATGGAAGATGACAATGTTCAGGCTGCTATGCATGACATTAGCGAAAAAGCTGTGGAAATCAAAGAGCTGGGTTCTTACCCGGAGGCGGTACTTTAAGGGGCCATGAGGAACAAAATCAAATGACCAAGTCGATACCCGAGCTTGTAAATACAGGTATCCACAAACTGAGAGCCTATGAGCCGGGCAAGTCTATTGACGAGCTAGGAAGGGAATTGGGGGTTAGTCCAATTGTCAAAATGGCCAGTAATGAAAATCCTCTGGGACCCAGCCAAAAAGTTAGGGCTGCAATTGAATCGCATCTCGATAATTTGTGTGTTTATCCCGATGCGGATTGTTATCACCTAAAAACGCTACTGTCCGACAAGTTGCAGGTTAATAATAACCAGCTTGTTATTGGTAATGGTTCTAATGAAGTGCTTGAATTAATTGCCAAGGTGTTTCTACGAGACTCTGACGAGGTTATCTTTTCTGAGCATGCGTTTGCCATGTACTCAATATTTTCTGAGGCTATGGGAGCCACGTTAGTGGCAGTTAAGGATCGTAACTGGTGTCATGATCTGGATGCAATGGCCGATGCTATTTCAGAAAAAACTAAAATCATTTTTATTGCCAATCCAAACAACCCTACAGGTACCTGGGTAAGCAAAGGAGAATTGAAGGCTTTTTTGAAGTCAGTTCCAGAGCACGTAATTGTTGTGCTGGATGAAGCTTATTTTGAGTATGTCGACCAGGAAAATTATCAGTCTGGACTTCATTATATTGATCGTTTTCCCAATCTTGTGGTCACCCGAACGTTCTCCAAAGTATACGGGTTGGCAAATTTACGTGTGGGGTATGCGGTGGCCAGTGAGACGATAGCTGGCTATATGAATCGAGTGCGTCAGCCGTTTAATGTCAGTGGTATATCTGAGATTGCGGCTATCGCAGCTCTAGGTGATCAAGAATATCTTCTCAAAAGCCTCGAGACTAACGCGCTGGGAATGGCTCAGTTGCAAATGGGAGTTGAAGCCTTGAATCTTGATTACATTCCTTCCGTGGCGAATTTCTTAACTGTTCATGTGGGAGATGTGGCTCAGGATATATATCAAGCTCTGTTGCGAAAGGGATATATTGTCCGACCATTGAGTGGATACGGGATGTCGAATTATCTGAGAATATCTGTCGGTACTGAGGCGCAGAACCAAGGGTTCCTGGTTGCTTTAAAAGAAGTATTGGATAGCTTATGATAGCCAGTTTAACTGACAAAAATTTACTCGTCATAGGACTGGGTCTTATTGGTGGATCGTTAGCTAAAGCTTGTCGGCAGAAGAAGATATTCGCCAGTATCTCAGGCTTCAGTCGGAAGGCTGAAACGATGGCAGATGCTCTGTCACTCGGGCTTGTGGATGAAGTCAGTGGCGATATTGAAGCATTGGTCTCTAAAGCTGATGTCATATTTCTTGCGGTTCCTATTCTGTCGACCTCCGCTGTGATAGCGCAAATTCAACCTTACCTTCGGAATGATACGATTGTCACGGATGGCGGCAGTGTGAAAGGTAGTGTTGTCAAGGCTGGGTTGGAGTTATTGACCGATGATCAATTAAAGATGTTTGTTCCAGGGCATCCCATTGCTGGATCGGAAAGAAGCGGAGTAACTGCCGCTGACGAACATCTTTATGTTGATCACCGTATTATTTTGACACCCATTGCGGAAACTGAGCCAGAAGCTGTGCAGGTTGTTTCACAAATGTGGAAAAGTGTCGGAGCGGAAGTGGATGTCATGGCTTGGGATTATCATGATGAAGTGTTGGCAGCAACAAGTCATTTGCCCCATATGTTGGCATTTAATCTAGTCGACACGCTTTCCAAGCAGAGCGAAAACCGGGAGATTTTCAATTATGCTGCGGGTGGTTTCCGAGACTTCACGCGTATTGCTGCAAGTGATCCTACAATGTGGCACGATATTTTCATCGCAAATCACCGTGCGATATTAAAAGTGCTTGATAACTATCTTGACGAGTTACATAAGTTGCGCAATGCCGTTGCAGTGTCAGACGGAGAATATATGAAGTTTGTGTTTCAGGAAGCAAAAGAGGCCAGGGAGCATTTCTCTGAAATACTGGAAAACCGTGCCAGAAGGTTACATAGGTCTGCGACGCATGAATGATCTCAATTGTTCATCACCGGTTATTACCGTTGATGGTCCAAGTGGTGTAGGAAAAGGGACTCTGGCTATCCAACTGGCAGATGCTCTTGGCTGGCATTTTCTTGATTCGGGGTCTTTATATCGTTTAACTGGCCTGAGTGCTCGCAATCAGCAAATCGATTTCGCAAACCACCAGCAGTTGGCTGATGTTGCGGCTCATCTGGATGTTCAGTTCCTTCGGGATAGTCAGGGAGGTCTTCAGATATTATTGGCAGCTGAGGATGTAACTGCTGAAATCAGAACTGAACAGGTTGGTAATTTGGCTTCTCAGGTTGCACCGGTTGCAGAAGTCCGGCAGGCTCTTTTTCAGCGTCAACGTGATTTTCAGTTACCTCCTGGGCTGGTAGCTGATGGCCGGGATATGGGGACGGTCGTGTTCCCAGGCGCTGAGCTTAAGCTGTTTTTGACTGCAAGCGCTGAGGAAAGGGCAAAAAGACGTTATATCCAGTTGAAAGAAAAAAGTGTTGATGTTAGCATCGCCCGCCTCGCGGAGGAGGTCCGGCAACGTGATGAGCGAGATACTAATCGCAGTATTGCTCCTCTTTGTCCTGCTGATGACGCCGTAATGATTGACAGTACTGAAATGACAATCGAAGAGGTGTTTGAGAGTGCAATGACATATGTCCGGGATCGTGGTTTGAACCTGTAGTTCTCTCTTTATTTTGCTTGATTTTTTCGTGGCAGCCAGACGAGGCTGTCATGTTTTATTAATGGGGCGGTCTGAAAACTTATCCAGCATTGTTTGATGATTGCGAAACTGGGTTGACCCCTTTTGGCTGGAACGGGGCAGAGCCAGAAAATACAGTTAGAATACTGAATTGGATGGCCGTTGATCGAACTTAACATTAGGTAATTGTCGTAATGACTGAATCTTTTGCTGAACTCTTTGAAGAAAGCTTACAAGCCGTTGAAATGGTACCCGGCTCAATCATCACAGGTGTCGTGGTTGATATCGATAGTGATTGGGTGACTATTCACGCCGGTCTAAAATCTGAAGGCGTTGTTCCTCGCAATCAGTTCTTAAATGAAAAAGGTGAACTGGAAGTTCAGGTTGGTGATGAAGTTAAGGTTGCTCTTGAAGCTGTTGAAGACGGTTTCGGTGATACCCGTTTATCGCGCGAAAAAGCCAAGCGTGCTGAATCCTGGTTAGAACTTGAAGCGAAGTTCGAAGAGAATGAAGTCGTTATGGGAATTATTAATGGTAAAGTCAAAGGTGGCTTTACAGTTGATATTAACGCCATTCGTGCGTTCCTGCCTGGGTCACTGGTGGATGTTCGTCCTGTACGGGACACGCTGCACCTTGAAGGTAAGCCGCTTGAGTTCAAAGTCATCAAGTTGGATAAAAAGCGTAATAATGTTGTCGTTTCCCGCCGAGCTGTTCTGGAAGCTGCAAATAGCGCTGAGCGTGATCAATTGCTTGAAAGCCTGGCTGAAGGTCAGAGCGTCAAGGGTATCGTTAAAAATCTGACAGATTACGGCGCGTTTGTAGACTTGGGTGGTGTTGACGGCTTGTTGCACATCACTGATATGGCCTGGAAACGTATCAAGCATCCTTCAGAGATCGTCGCAGTTGGCGATGAGATTGACGTTAAGGTTCTGAAATTTGATCGCGAGCGTAATCGTGTTTCTCTTGGCTTGAAGCAGCTGGGTGAAGATCCATGGGTTGATATCAAAGCTCGTTATCCAGAAGAATCGACCGTTAAGGCTATTGTTACTAACTTAACTGATTACGGTTGTTTCGCTGAGCTGGAAGAAGGTGTTGAAGGTTTGGTTCACGTTTCTGAAATGGATTGGACCAACAAAAATATTCACCCATCCAAAGTTGTTCAGGTTGGTGATGAAATCGAAGTTATGATTCTGGATATCGACGAAGAGCGTCGTCGTATTTCCTTGGGTATCAAACAGACTCAACAGAATCCTTGGGAATCCTTCTCTGGTAAATATCAGAAGGGTGACAAGGTATCTGGTAAGATCAAGTCTATTACTGACTTCGGTATTTTCATCGGTTTGGAAGGCAGCATTGATGGTTTGGTTCACCTGTCTGATATCAGCTGGAACGAAGCTGGTGAAGAAGCCGTTCGTCGTTATAAGAAAGGCGATGAGTTGGAAACCGTTATTCTGTCGATTGATGCTGAACGCGAGCGCATCTCTCTTGGTATCAAGCAGTTGGATATGGATCCATTTGCTGAATATGTGTCTGAGAATGACAAAGGCGCCATTGTTAAAGGCATCGTGAAAGAAGTTGACGCTAAAGGTGCCACGATAACATTAGCTGAAGACGTTGAAGCAACGTTGAAAGCTTCTGAAGTCAGCCGCGACAAAGTGGAAGATGCTCGAAATGTTCTGAATGAAGGTGATGAGGTTGAAGCAAAAATCATCAGCATTGACCGTAAGAATCGTGTTTTGAGCGTCTCTATTAAAGCTAAAGACTCTGAAGATGAGAAAACAGCTTTGCGTGAAATGCGTGAAAAAGAAATGGAAGCTGCAGGTCCAACGACTATTGGTGACCTGATCAAGGCTCAAATGGAAAACAAAAACTAATTGTTTTTCGTTGTAAAAAAACCCAGCCATTGGCTGGGTTTTTTTTGCCTTTAAGAAAACGTTTTAGTGTTAAATGGTCCTTGAGTTTTCTTGCAGCTCTAGAGGGCTGGGCTAACCTTAGAGCAGTGTGTTAATAAATAGGAAAATCAGTGAATCACCGTGTCATTGTGATAGATGATTTCGAAAACGCCCGAAAATCAGCGCGTGCAATGCTGCTTAAAATGGGAGTGAATCAAGTGTTTGAAGCAGCTAGTGCGAAAGAAGCTATGCTGCAAATTCAAAAGAACTTCTTTCATGTTGTGTTGTGTGATTTCAATCTGGGAGCTGGAATGGATGGTCAGCAACTGTTGGAAGAGCTCCGCTACAGTAAAGCCCTCTCTTATCAGACTACATATGTAATGGTTACTGCAGAAACCTCACGAGAGATGGTTATGGGGGCTGTAGAAATTCATCCTGATGATTATCTTGCCAAACCTTATGCATTTGACAGTTTAGCTGCCAGGTGGAAGCGATGGATTCAGCGCAATAAGGATTTGAAAGTTGTTTTGACTGCTCTTGATAATGAAGAGGTTGGGCTGGTTATTGATGAGTGTAACAGGATTATTCAACAAAACCCGCGTTATCGGGCCTGGGCTCAAAAGCTGTTGTCCGAAACTCTCATAAAAACAGAGCAGCTGGCACAGGCGGAGATTTTGTTGAATGAATGGCAATCACGTCGGGAACAACCATGGATATGGCTAGAGTTGGCGCGTATATCGTTTGCTTCCGGTGATTTAACGCAGGCGGAGAGCTATGTTGGCAAAGTCATCGAGTCACATCCGAACTATGCTCAGGCTTACGATTTGCTCGCTGATATATATCGTCGCAAAAATGAGTTGCTGAAACAGTATGAAACATTACAGACCGCTGTAAAGATTTCACCTCGCAATCATAAAAGACAAGATAAGTTGGCAACTATCAGTTATCGCCTTGATGACTTGCAGGTGGCTAGTAAGGCTATCAAGGATGCCATTTCTCTGAAAAACCATACATCATTGCACAATGTTGAGGATTACCAGCGATTTCTTGCGATTCAGGTCGAGTCTTGTTCGTTGGATGATCAGCGATATCGCCGCCACTATGTGGCAGAAATAGCAAATGCTCTCAAGCGTATTCAGGAGGCTTTTCCTGATAAGCCTGAAAGTAAGTTGACAGAAAAGTTCTACAAAATGCAGCTGAAAGTCATTTCTACTCCTGATTTCAAACCCAGTGAAGAGGAAATGAACTCCCTATTTGAGCAGATCAGTAGTGAATTGGAAAACAGCTCTGGTGAGCTGGGGTTAAGTGTTGCTAGTTTTTTTTATGAGCATGGGCATATGGATCAGGCTGACCAGCTGGTTAATCGACTCAGAGTCAAAGATCCTGACAAAGAAGATTTTGTACATCGATTGAATGAGCTTCAGAGTGAACCAATTACCAAGGATTCGCGTAAAGAAGCTGCACGGTTAAATGCTATTGCTAAACGACACTATGAGCAAAAAAATCTGGATAAGGCCATGCAATTTTTTGAGC
Source organism: Gynuella sp. (assembly GCF_050297175.1). Classification (NCBI taxonomy): domain Bacteria; kingdom Pseudomonadati; phylum Pseudomonadota; class Gammaproteobacteria; order Oceanospirillales; family Saccharospirillaceae; genus Gynuella; species Gynuella sp. The sequence goes on from NZ_JBNKSF010000059.1 coordinate 102,559, forward strand.
GGGCTTTGGAAATATCTCCGCGAAATCCAGCATTGATATTGAACTATGTTCAGTGTGTTCTGAAAGCTAAAAGAAATTCTGCTTTTGTTGATAATTCTGACCAGTTGAATGGCTATTTGAATCGTCTTTCATACTTGCACGAAGACAGTCCTCAATATGCACGATACGAAAAATTAAAAAAGCTTATGGAGTCGTCATGAAACCAATTAATTTTGATAAGAATATGGTGTTGGCAGCCATGGCTCATGACATTAAGAATTCATTGGCATTGATTTCTGCTGAGCTTAATACTGTGATTGAGTCTTTGCCGAGTAGTTCGGGAGACACGTCAAAAAACCTGAAGCGTATTCAGTTAGAGACAAATCGAATCAATAGTACACTAATTAATTTATTAGGGATCTACAAAGCGAGTCATGAAAGACTATTGGTGGCGCCGGAAGAGGTTTTGTTGATCGACTTTGTTGACGATATTGTCAATCATTTTAAAACGACTGCAGAGAGTCTTGGTGTTCAACTAACGGTTGAGCTTGAGGACCCTGATTTGACATGGTTTTTCGATCCAATATTAATAGAGAATCTGGTCAAGAATTTAATGTCGAATGCGTTACGTTATACGGCTTCTGTATTGAAAATAGGAGTCTATGTGAAAGATGAGTTGCTCTACTTCAACATTCTGGATGATGGTCATGGTTTTCCGGAAGTGATGCTGAATTGTTTGTCTGACACATATGAGACGGATTTTAAGAATGGCAGTACAGGGTTAGGGCTCTTATTTGCCAATCAAATTGCAGAGATGCATAAAAATAAAGATAAAACAGGGTCTATTGTACTTAGTAATCGAGCTAATGGTGGGGCTGAAATTGTCCTGAAATTGCCTTAGTGTCTTTATAGAGTGGCAATAACTAGAGGCTTGGTAATACCGAGAAAATTACAAGCGCTTCCATGCGCTTGTCAGTATAGATGAACTAGAGTTGGGGACCGGCAGCAACCAGCGCTTTACCTTCATCGTTATCGGTGAATTTTTCAAAATTCTTAGTGAAGCGAGAGGCAAGGTCTTTTGCTTTTTCTTCCCATTGGGACAGATCTGCGTAGGTATCTCTTGGGTCCAGAATTCCAGAATCAACATCATGCAGGGCTGTTGGTATTTCAAGGTTGAAAATTGGCAGAGTTTTGGTTTCCGCATTTTCAATCGATCCATCTAAAATGGCATCGATAATGCCGCGGGTGTCTTTAATGGAAATACGTTTCCCGCTACCGTTCCATCCTGTGTTTACCAAGTATGCTGTAGCACCGGCTGCCTCCATTTTCTTAACCAGTTCCTCACCATATTTGGTTGGATGCAGGGTTAAGAAGGCCGCACCAAAGCAAGCCGAGAATGTTGGGGTTGGTTCAGTGATTCCGCGTTCAGTTCCAGCCAGTTTTGCAGTAAAGCCTGACAAGAAGTGATATTTGGTTTGCTCGGCTGTTAATTTTGAAACAGGTGGCAGAACGCCAAAAGCATCAGCGGTCAGGAAGATCACTTTTTTCGCATGACCTGCTTTGGACACTGGTTTTACGATATTTTCGATATGATAAATAGGGTAAGAAACCCGAGTGTTTTCTGTAACAGAACCGTCGGTGAAATCTATTTTTCCATCAGCATCAACGGTTACGTTTTCTAGTAACGCATCACGCTTGATGGCATTGTAGATATCTGGCTCACTTTCTTTGTCCAGATTAATAGTCTTAGCGTAGCAACCACCTTCGAAGTTAAATACTCCATTATCATCCCAACCATGTTCGTCATCACCAATTAACTTACGTTTTGGGTCAGCAGATAAGGTTGTTTTGCCTGTGCCGGAAAGGCCGAAGAATACTGCCACATCGCCTTCTGCGCCTACGTTGGCGGAACAGTGCATGGAGGCCATACCATCTAAAGGAAGGTAATAGTTCATCATGGCAAACATACCTTTCTTCATTTCACCGCCGTACCAACTTCCTCCAATCACCTGCATTTTTTCAGTCAGGTTAAACAGGGTGAATACTTCAGAGTTGAGACCGTGTTCTTTCCATTTTGGATTGGTGGTTTTTGAACCGTTCATAACAACAAAATCGGGTTCACCAAAATCAGCCAATTGTTCTGGTGTCGGTCTGATGAACATGTTGGTTACAAAATGCGCTTGCCAGGCTACTTCCATGATAAAACGAATTTTCAGGCGAGTATCTTCATTGGCGCCACAAAATGTATCAACAACGAACAGGCGTTTACCCGATAACTGATCAGTGACTGCCTTTTTACAGTCATTCCATACTTCCTGAGTAATGGGTTTGTTATCGTTTTTGGCTTTCTCTGAGTTCCACCAGATGGTGTCTTTAGTAACATCATCCTTAACAATATATTTGTCTTTTGGAGAGCGACCGGTAAATACGCCAGTCATAACATTGACTGCGCCAAGTTCGGTTACCTGGCCTTTTTCATAGCCTTCAAGCTCAGGGTTTGTTTCTTCATTATAAAGCTGGTCATAAGAAGGGTTGTGGACAATTTCAGTAACGTTGCTGATGCCATACTTTGAGAGATCAAGATGATTGGCCATTTCGCGGTTCTCCTAGATATGTAGTCTTGAAATCGAAAAACTCTATAAACCTGAACCGAGTCGGGTCAGGTAGTATTTTTGTTTGTAGTCAGTATGAGCTATTGTCCTGTTAGGTCTCTCAGGTCTTCAGGCCTTTTGAGAACCGCCCATAGAGTTTTTGCTATGGGATAACATCACACGTCATAAGTTAGCTCTCTACAAAAACTGTTAGTAGGTTGTATGACATTATGTTTATCAACCGTCAGCCATTTTGCTGAATCAGTTTGCATACAACCGATCTAAAGACTTTTTGCAAAGGATGAGATTATTTTTGCAGTATTTTCTGATTGATGAAAGGGCATCACAAAAATCTTATTTTCTTTCATCTTTGAGAAAATAATCTCACCGCAGTAATCTTGCCATTTTTGTTGGAACATTACAGATTTTGCGTTTTTCTCTGTTCCATTACTTTTATCAGTGAGTATATAGAATACGTTATGAGGTTGATATTGTGCGGTTTGATGCATATCAACATATTGGCCTAATAAATTCTTCATGCGAAATAATGTAGTTTTATTACAAAATTGTCTTGAAGGTCGGTCAATGGAATGAGGTATGAATACTAAGTGTTTGTAATTTAACTACAGAACGTTTTGGTAGTTGATATACAAATTTTCTCATGGTGAAGGTTTTCACCATGAGAAGCGTATAGTGTCAGGCCATTAATGGCTTTAGAAATTTGCCGGTCAGGCTCTTTTTATGGGAGGCGATTTGGCGAGGCATTCCTGTTGCAATAATTTGTCCCCCTTTACTTCCTCCTTCAGGACCAAGATCTACCACCCAGTCTGCAGTTTTAATTACATCCAGATTATGTTCGATGACGACAATAGTGTTGCCATGATCTCTCAGCCGATGCAGAACATCCAGCAATTGCTGAATATCATGAAAGTGAAGCCCGGTAGTTGGTTCATCCAGAATGTACAAAGTGTTGCCTGTGTCTCGTTTTGATAATTCACGAGCCAGTTTGACGCGTTGCGCTTCGCCACCTGAAAGTGTCGTGGCGCTTTGACCCAGTTTGACATAGCTTAAACCCACATCAACCAAGGTCTGTAGTTTTCGGTTCAATTGGGGGATGGAATCAAAAAATTCACGCGCTTCCTCAACCGTCATATCTAAACACTCGTGAATGTTTTTTCCCTTATATTTTATTTCCAGGGTTTCTCTGTTATAGCGTTTTCCCTGACACACATCGCAAGGCACATAAATGTCCGCAAGGAAATGCATTTCGACTTTAATCATGCCGTCACCCTGACAGGCTTCACAACGTCCTCCTTTTACGTTGAAGCTGAAACGCCCTGCTTTGTAGCCTCTGGACCTGGCTTCTTGTGTTCCAGTGAACAGGTCTCGTATGGCTGTAAAGATTCCTGTATAAGTGGCAGGGTTTGATCTTGGTGTGCGACCTATCGGGCTCTGATCTATATCGACGACTTTATCAAAGAGTTCCAGGCCCTCTACGGATTGATGAGGGCTTGCAGTGAGGGTGGTGGCATTGTTGAGCGCTGTTGCTGCAACAGGGTAAAGGGTATTGTTAATAAGAGTCGATTTGCCAGAACCAGAGACGCCGGTGACGCAGGTGAATAGTCCTACAGGAATCTCCAGGTTGACATGCTGGAGGTTGTTGCCGGAAGCGCCATTGACCCGCAATAGTTTGGACTTATCAAACGGGACCGTTTTTTCCGGTATGATGATTTTTCGTTTGCCAGAGAGGTATTGTCCAGTAAGGGATTTTTTTGAGCGCATGATCTGCGTGGGAGTTCCACTGGCAATGACTTCACCACCGTGAACTCCGGCTCCTGGGCCAATATCCAAGACAAAATCTGCACTGCGAATTGCATCTTCATCGTGTTCTACTACGAGTACTGTATTGCCTAGATCGCGTAAATGAACCAGCGTTTTGAGCAGGCGCTCATTATCCCTTTGATGAAGTCCTATGGAAGGTTCGTCCAGAATATACATAACACCTACAAGCCCAGCGCCAATTTGACTGGCGAGTCGAATGCGCTGGGTCTCGCCACCGGATAATGTGTCTGCTGAACGATCAAGTGATAAGTATTCAAGACCGACGTTCACCAGAAACTCCAGTCGCTGACGAATCTCTTTGAGAATTTTTTCGGCAATGTCTCCTTTTCTGCCCGACAGCTTGAGTGAACCAAAATATTGCTCGGCGTCGGCAATAGGCAGGCTTACCAGTTGTGGTAGCGTTTTGTTGTCTACAAATACATGGCGGCTGGCTTGTTTCAGACGGGTTCCTGAGCAACTTGGGCACGGTTGCTCGGCCAGGTATTTGGCCAGATCTTCACGTACCATCTGGCTTTCTGTCTCGTGATAGCGCCGTTCCATGTTTGGAATGACACCCTCAAACGAGTGGGATCGTTTGATGACATCTCCGCGGCTATTAACGTAGGAAAAAACAATTTCTTCACCAGTGCCATTCAAAACGGCATTCTGGAATTTTTTCCCAAGTTTCTTCCAGGGTAAATCGATATCGACCTTGTAATGTTGAGCGACTGATTCAAGCTGAGAGAAATAATACACGCTACGTCTGTCCCAGCCTGGAATTGCACCTTCTGCAAGGCTGCGATCTTCGTCAAAAACCACCTTCTTAATATCAAAATATTGTTTGACCCCTAATCCATCACAGCTCTCGCAGGCACCAGCAGGATTGTTAAAGGAAAACATTCGGGGTTCCAGTTCGGGAATAGCATAACCGCATATTGGACAGGCAAATTTGGAGGAAAAAATCAGGTCTTCCCCCTGACCCTCCATGTAACTTACCAGTGCCGTTCCATCAGCTAGTTCCAAACAGGTTTCCAAAGACTCGGCCAGGCGCTGTTGAATATCTGAACGGACTTTAAACCGGTCGATAACCGCTTCAATCTTGTGTTTTTTTCGCTTATCGAGACTCGGGGCTTCATCAAGGTCACAAATCACACCATTAATCCTTACTCGAACAAACCCCTGTTGTCGCAGCTCGTGGAATACATGCAGATGTTCACCTTTTCGGTCTTTAACCAGGGGTGCCAGTAGCATGAGCTTGGTGCCTTCAGGCAGAGCGAGTATCTGATCCACCATCTGAGAAACGGTCTGTGCTTCCAGCGGTTCATTATGATCGGGACATCTTGGTTCACCCGTCCGGGCAAACAGCAGACGAAGGTAATCGTATATTTCGGTTGTGGTGCCAACGGTGGAGCGTGGATTGTGGCTGGTGGTCTTCTGCTCAATTGAGATGGCAGGACTGAGGCCCTCAATGTGATCGACGTCGGGTTTTTCCATCATAGATAAAAACTGACGGGCATAGGTTGAGAGTGATTCAACGTAACGCCTCTGACCTTCGGCATATAAAGTGTCAAAAGCCAGCGAAGATTTGCCAGAGCCTGACAGGCCGGTAATCACAACCAGTTTGTCTCTGGGTATTTCGACATTGATGTTTTTCAGATTATGAGTGCGGGCACCCTCTACGACGATCTTGTCCATGAAAACCCTGTTGACCTCGAATAAAACGGATTGGTTATTTTACTGTAAGAATATACATATCTCTACTGAAAAAAAATCAAAAACAGGTGCGTAAATAATGGTCAAATACTATAAACTGCGCGGGTTTTTGATCTTATGCTAGTCAGTATTATGTTTTTAAAGAGTACAGTGAGTCGTAATGAATAAACAGGAACGAACCGCAGTATTGGCGTTAACCGGGGTTTATGTGGTCCGTATGCTTGGGCTGTTCATGATTTTGCCAATTATGATGACCTTTGGTACAGAACTTAAAGGAGCTACTCCTGAGTTGTTGGGAATAGCTCTGGGGATTTATGGCATTTCCCAGGCGTTGTTGCAGGTACCGCTTGGATGGTTGTCAGATCGGATTGGGCGTAAGAAAGTAATTGTTTCCGGCTTGTGTTTGTTTGCATTAGGGAGTGTTGTGGCAGCGTTTGCTCAGGATATTCAGTGGATAATTCTAGGGCGCTGTTTACAGGGTGCTGGAGCGATTGCCAGTTCAACAATGGCTTTGCTGACGGATCTGGTCAGGGAGGAGCACCGTACTAAAGCGATGGCCGCTGTAGGGATTAGCATCGGGTTGTCTTTTACTGTGGCGATGATGCTCGGGCCTTGGCTGGCGACTTGGTTTGGGTTGCAAGGGGTTTTTGCAGCGACCTTTCTGCTGGCATTAGTAGCAATTTTTCTGGTCGTAAAAGTAGTTCCTAATCCGGAACATCAGGGGCGACCTGTTGTTGTGGATCACTTTTTTAAAGCAGCTTTACGGGTGAGTCGTAACCCTAATTTGCTAAGGCTGGATGCAGGGGTGTTCATTTTGCATATGGGGATGATGTCAACGTTCATCATTGTACCTGTCATGCTTGAGCATGCTGGTCTGGCGGCACAATCCCATGGCTGGTTGTATATGCCTGTAATGATTCTGGCCTTTTTTCTGATGGTGCCTTTTATGATTCTGGCTGAAAAGAAAAACCAGATGGTGCGAATATTCAGCCTGTCCATCCTGTTGCTTTTGATTTCAGAAGTTTCTCTTTTAACACCAGCAGGAAGCCACTGGCTGACTATAGGCACTTTGCTGGTACTGTATTTTATCGCTTTCAATTTTCTGGAAGCGGCGATGCCAAGCCTGATTTCACGTATTTGCGCAGCGGAATCAAAAGGAACTGCTTTGGGAGTTTTCAATACCAGTCAGTTTCTGGGAGCCGCAATAGGTGGTATGTTGGGAGGGCTGGTATATAGTGTTTGGCACAAACAAGGGGTCATCATCATGTCCTCTGGAATGCTTGTGTTGTGGTACTTCATCAGCCTTGGTCAGGAGGTTCCAGCGCGTCTTGTCAGTCTGACTTTGGACTTAAGTGACTGGCATGAAGAGTACTGGACATCACTGCAGGCAACGCTTCTGGCATTGAAAGGTGTTGAGACCGTGAGTCTTGAAGCCAAAAGTAGGAAAGTGCTGGTAAAATTCCGCCAGACAGAAATCAGCGAAAATGACATTCGACAAGTATTGAATCGTCAGGCAGCATAATTATTGAAAAATCAAGTTAGGAAAGTTAGATGGCCAAAGGTACCGTAAACAAAGTTATTATCCTCGGGAGATTGGGACAGGATCCGGATGTCCGTGCCACAGCCGGTGGTACGCAGGTTGTGACTCTCAATGTCGCGACTAATGAGTTGGGGCCCAAAAATGAAATGGGTATGCGTCAGGATGTGACAGAGTGGCATCGTTGCGTGTTGTTTGGTCGTACTGCTGAAATAGCTGCGCAGTATTTGCGTAAAGGAAGTCAGGTTTATCTTGAAGGTCGTTTGCAGACCCGAAAATGGCAGGATCAAAATGGCCAGGATCGGTATACCACGGAAATTGTTGCGAATGAAATGCAGCTAATGGGAGGCCGTGATAATGCAGACCAGTCTTCCTCATACTCTGCCGGCGGTAATCCCAATATGGCCTCGCCACAGCAACCTCAGGCTCCCCAGCAGGGTGGCGGCTATGGGAATTATCCTAATCAACCGTCAACTAGTGCTGGTGGTGGGTACGGTCAACAACCCGCATCGCCTCAACAAGGAGGGCATCAAGCCCCGCCTCAGCAGCAGCCGTATCGTCAACAACCTGCACCACAGCAGCCCCAGCAGCCGACAGGTTTTGATGATTTTGATGATGACATCCCGTTCTGACGGTATATTTCAAAGCGATGAAGAGGTTTTTGCATTCAGTAAATAACCTCTTCAGGCATGTTTTTGTATAAGTGATTGCTGTTTTCCTGGATAGATAGGGCAGCTATCACGGGTGGAATGCATTCTGGCCCTGAATAAAGCTCAGGTCGGGTGAGTGTTGGAATATCTGGATGTCAATTAAGTGAAATATCTGATCACTGGTGCTGAGGGGCAGCTGGGAAGGGCGGTTAAAAGTTACGCCCGTTTCAGAGGCTATGAGACCCTGGCAATGGAATTCAGCCAGCTGGATATTTGTGCGGTTGATCAGGTTTTAAGAGTTGTCAAAGAATACCGGCCTGATTTTATTATTAACTGTGCGGCATATACCAGAATAGAGTCGGCTGAATTGGAAGCAGAACGCTGTCAGGCTGTTAATGCTGATGCAGTAAGAGTGCTGGCAACGGTTTGTAAGCAATTTGATATAGAGCTGATTCATTTATCTTCTGACCATGTATTTTCCGGTACAAAAGTCGGACAGTATTGTGAAGAGGATGAGCCGGATCCGGTCAGTGTTTATGGTCGTAGCAAGTTGCTAGGAGAGCAGTATCTACGATCAGAATGGTCTAAGCATGTCATTGTGAGATCGAGTTGGGTCTTTGGCGAGTACGGAAACAATTTTTTTTCCAGGTTACTGGAGGCTACAAAAAGCAATAGTGAGTTGCGAGTCCCCACCGACCAGCATGGTTGCCCTACTTATAGTCATGACCTTGCCGTTGTTTTGGTTGCAATTACTGAACAGTTGAGTTGTAAAACCACAGACCGGCTTTGGGGGACCTATCACTATTGTGGTTATGATTCCACCACTTGGCATAAGCTTGCCTTATATATATTGCAGGAAAACTCGCGTTTCACTGATACTGTTGCTGTCGGTGTCGTACCGGTCGCGGGTGAAGAGAACTTTCAGCGACCGAATAGCGTCTTGAATTGCCAAAAAATACTGAATAGTTTCGGTATTAAGCAGCGCCCATGGAAAAATGGGATTCTTAAGAGTCTTAAGGCATATTATGTAGATCAGGTTGTTGATTAGATGCGTAGATTTTTGAAGACCAGCCTTTTTTTGATCTTAATTGTTATGGGGCTACTGGTTGCCTTAGGTCTATGGGTCTCAGATGCTCGAGCCGTCGTTCAGACCAAGCCGGCATTAAATTTTTCCGATCTTAAGCGCATGCAGGCTCTGTGGGAGAAGTATCAGCCAGGTCATTTGAAAACCGGCAGTCGTTATGTTCTAGATCTTACGGAACGTGAATTGAACCTTGCGCTGGCCTTGCTTCTGGCTCAGTACGGTGTTGATGAAAATCTCAATATTCGGGTTGAGTCTACAGAGATCGGGGTCGTAACTCATTTATCCTACCCTATTTTTTCCAGTACATTTCGATATCTCAATCTGGATGTTGTCTGGCAAGTTATTCCTGGAGAATTTCCGGCTGTTACCAGTATATCTTTATCAGATCTTTCTCTGCCCAATGCAGTTGTCCGTTATGTTAATCGACTCATAAAACATCGGGTTCCCGAGTCTGTCCAGGATCAGTGGCAGAAGGTGCGATTGAGTATTGTGCCGACATCCCAGGGAGTCAGTATTGGTCTAACATGGTTTCCATTATTGAGTGAGCAGTTAACGACTTTTGATACCACTCAGGAACAGGTGAAAGCTTCAAAATTTCTTAAGGTAATTCATCAGGTAAATACGCGGTTTGAAGATCGTTCGGAAATAGCAGAATGGTTGGCTGCTGTGATTGAAGCTGCCAGGCCGGGATCTGAAGACTTGAAGGTGTTTTTGACCGTAATTGCTCAATATGTTGCTGGGAACTCGGTGAACAGCTTGTTTGATCTGAAAATCCAGGACCCTCCTGCTATTCGTTTTTATCTGTCTGGCCATCGTGATTTGGCGAGGCATTTTGTATTTTCTGCATTATTGGCGGCACAAACCACTGCTGATTCGGCCAAGCAGGTTGGTTTGTTTAAAGAGCTTTCTGATTCTGATAACAAGGATTCTGGTTATTCCGGTATAGATTTGCTGGCTAATCAGGCTGGGATCTCTTTCTATCTGTTGTTGGTTAAGGCGATTGAGTCAGATCGGCTTGAACAGTTTGTGGAGAATTTGAAAAACAAACCAGTGATGCTTGATAAGGATGCACTTAGGGCATTAGATAGTGAGCCCAGAGAGTTCTGGAGTCAGTCCAGGATAGATGAATTATTAGCAAGTATTCCTTTTTTCGATAAATAAATGACTCAAGTAACCGCAGAGTCGCCAGATAAATTTTATTTAGTCTGGTAATTGGTAATATATCGGCTAGGGTGTTAATACTATTATTTCGGTTGTTAAAGCTGTCGCCTGTGAAATGCGCCCATGGACTTACAAAAACTTCAAATTCCCCACGGTATCAGATTAAACATAGAGTTAACGTCTAACCCCGGACAGAAATATCAGTCGAGGATGATTGGTTATCTTCATGGAAAAACGGTTATCATCACAACTCCCATGCTTGCAAATGATCGGCCATTGCTGCTCAGAAAGGATCAAGAGGTAGTGGTTCGGTTTTTTTCCAACAAGAATGCCTGTGCGTTCAAGACTCAGGTTAAACACATTTGCACCACACCCTATAACTATCTGCATCTATCATATCCGCCCACTGTGGAGGTCGGAGAAATCAGAAAGGCAGAGCGGGTGCTTGCGAAAATCAGCGTCTCAGTTGTGAATCGAAGCCAGCCGGATTATGAGGCAGTGAATGGTGCTGTCGTGGACATCAGCACAACCGGGGCAAAGCTTGAGACTGTAGCGCCAGCTGCCCACCCTGGGGACATATTGTTGCTTACAACCAAGTTAAGAGTTGGTCACGTATCCAGAGTAGTCCATTGGGAGGCTCGTGTAGTGGCGGAGCTGGACCGTTTCGAAATGGCGAATAGTGTTGCGGCTTACGGGCTGGAGTTTTGTGAGTTGACTGAATTGGACTATCTTGCGTTGCACGGATTTGTCTATGGGCAGATGGTCAGGGGGCATACCGTAGGATAGTTAAGCCCCCAATTATATGTGACTTAGTTTTTTCGTTGCACTGCAATGTGGGCGATTGCTTCAAGGCAGTCACGGTATATGGAAGAAGGCATGACCTTAAGGTGCCTGATCGCTTTTTTGGATTTGCTCTCAGCCAGTTCAATACAGTATTCCAGGGCGCCAGAGTCTCTGACTGCGCCAACAATCGGTTCCAGATGATCTCTGCTGGCATTGCTTATGGCATCTGCAATAAGGCTTCGTTGCTCTGGTGACCCAAACTCCATGGCTTTGATCAACGGCAGGGTTGGTTTGCCCTCTGCTAGATCATCGCCAACATTTTTACCCAGCTCATCGGCGTTGCCGATGTAATCAAGCACATCATCGATAATCTGAAAAGCCATTCCCAGTTCCAGGCCATAAATCTGCATGCTGTTTTGAAGTTCGGGGTTGTGACCGCCCAGGAAACTGGCTCCGAGGCTGGAGGCTTCAAACAGCGTTGCCGTCTTGCCGTGAATGACTTTTAGATAGTCCTCTTCTGTTGTTTCTGGCTTGCCTACATTTATCAGTTGTAGAACCTCACCTTCGGCAATAATGCTGGTTGCTTTCGAAATGGTGGCCATAATATCCATGTCACCAACATGTACCAGGTTTTCAAATGCTCTCGAGTACAGAAAATCACCAACCAGAACACTGGGGGCATTTCCCCATTTTGCATTAGCTGTGGGCCTTCCGCGTCGTAAGTCGGAGGTATCGACAACATCGTCATGTAGCAGTGTGGCTGTGTGAATGAACTCGATCAATGTAGCCAGTTTGATATGTTTATTTCCTTGATAAGCACTGGCTTTGGCAACCAGTAGCACAATAAGCGGACGCAGGCGTTTACCTCCGCTGGAAATAATATATTCTGCTATTTTCTCTATGAGAGGAACCCGGGAATCCAGCATCCTGAGCACTTCATGATCAACGGCCTGGAAGTCATCCTGGACCGTTGCGATAATTTGTTTTAGATCCATTGGGTACGTTTTCTGACTGCGGTAGCGGCGGATGCTAAGTGCAGGTGATAGACCCGTCAAGCCGCTTGCGAGTATTAATAGTGAAATGGTCTCTAGTCGCTTGCTAACGCAGGCTGCTTTCAGTAGAATCGCGCGTCCTGGATTTCCAGCTCAAACATGTTCCCTGCCATAGGGTGCCACAGCGTAGGCAAGGCCTTTAGAAGCAGGTTTTAAGTAACGGAACAACTGGTCCAGGTTTGATTCATTTATAAGAGAGAATGTCCATGTACGCTGTAATCGTATCTGGCGGTAAGCAATACCGTGTAGAAGAAGGCCAGCGCCTTAAGCTGGAGAAAATTGAAGCCGAAACCGGCAAGTCAATTGATTTTGACAAAGTGCTTATGGTTGCCGATGGTGAAAAAATAAATATCGGTCAGCCTGTTGTTGAAGGTGCCAAGGTGACTGCTGAGGTGCTTTCCCAGGGGCGTCATAAGAAAGTTAAGATTCTTAAGTTCAAGCGCCGTAAGCATCAAATGAAACAGATGGGCCACCGTCAGTGGTACACTGAAGTTAAAATTACTGGTATCAAAGGTTAAGGAGACAGTTCAATGGCTCACAAGAAGGCTGGTGGTAGTACCCGTAACGGTCGTGATTCAGAAAGTAAGCGTCTTGGCGTTAAAATATTTGGTGGCCAGACTGTTGTTGGCGGTAATATCATCGTTCGTCAGCGTGGTTCTGAGTTCCATGCAGGTAAAAACACTCGTTTAGGTCGTGATTTCACTTTGTTTGCAACAGCAGATGGTGTTGTTCAGTACACAGTAAGAAATAACAAGCGGGTTGTGAATGTAGTTCCCGCCTAATCGGGATGATTCTGTATTAAAGCTCTGCTATGGCAGGGCTTTTTTCGTTTTTGCGCTATTGTTTTAATGATTGCCTGTTAATTGTAAGTTGCCACTTTTGACTGTAAAGGGCTGCGCCTCGATATCCCCTCTGTGTTATTGCGCATCGCCGCTCCCTCAAGAATTTAATATTGGTTACGAAATATTAGTTAAACTAACGTAACCAGATTTCGATATTTCGGACAAAACCATGAAGTTTGTAGATGAAGCAAGTGTTTATATAGAAGCCGGTAAAGGCGGTGACGGTTGTGTCAGTTTCCTGCGGGAAAAGTTCATTGCCAAAGGCGGCCCTAATGGTGGAGACGGTGGCGATGGTGGCAGCGTCCTGGTTAAGGCAGACGAGAATGTGAATACCCTTATCGATTATCGCTACATTCGGAAATATCGCGCAGAAAGTGGTGAAAATGGGCGAGGCAAGGATATGACCGGTAAAAAAGGCGAGGATACAGTGTTGGTGGTACCGGTGGGAACATCTGTCATTGATGAGGATACCGATGAGGTGCTCGTTGATCTTACCCAGCACGGACAGGTTTTTAAGATTGCTCAAGGGGGGTTTCATGGCCTTGGAAACACTCGCTTTAAATCCAGTGTGAACCGAGCTCCCCGGCAATTTACCAAGGGCTCTCTGGGTGAAAGTCGTAATATCAAGCTGGAATTGAAAGTGCTGGCAGACGTCGGCCTGCTGGGGTTGCCAAATGCCGGTAAGTCTACTTTTATTCGCGCAGTATCTGCGGCCAAACCCAAGGTTGCTGATTATCCGTTTACCACCTTGGTTCCTAATTTGGGAGTGGTTCGTACGGAATATTCCCGCAGTTTTGTTATTGCGGATGTGCCAGGAATTATCGAAGGTGCTTCCGAAGGTGCAGGTTTGGGTATCAGATTCTTAAAACATCTGGTGCGTACTCGCATATTGTTGCATCTGGTCGATATGGCACCTTTTGATGAAGCCGATCCAGCAGAGCAGGCCAAAATCATTATTAACGAACTAAATCAATTTTCTCCTGAATTGGCAAAACGTGAACGCTGGCTGGTGTTGAACAAGTTGGACTTGTTACCAGAGGATGAACGGGAAAGCCGTTGTCAGGCCTTAATCGATGCGTTGAACTGGCAGGGGCCTGTTTTTAGGGTTTCGGCGATCTCAAAAACAGGAACTGAAGATGTCTGTCAGAAAGTCATGGAGTTTCTCGAAGAACGTAAGCAGATACTTGAAGAAAACTCTGAACTGGCAGAGCAGGAGCAATTGCATCGTAATTTGGTTGAAACTGAGGCCAGAGAAAAAATAGAATCGCTGGCCCGGGCACGACGTGCAGCCCGAAAAGCCCAGGATAACGATGATGATGACTTTGACGATGATGTGGAAGTTGAATATCGCTCCTGATTCGTATTGACCCAAACATAATCAGACACATAAATGAACTCTAAGTCCCCTTTGACTCGCGGACAGCGCTGGGTTGTAAAAATTGGCTCTTCGTTATTAACCAATGATGGTCAGGGCCTTGATTGCCAGAGAATCAAGGGTTGGGTTGACCAGCTGGCGGATCTGCACCGGTCTGGTGTGCAGATAATTCTTGTAAGCTCAGGTGCTGTGGCGGCAGGAATGCATCGATTGGGGTGGAGTCGCCGGCCCATAGAACTGGAATCACTACAAGCCGCAGCTGCGGTCGGACAAACTAGTCTGGTGCAGTGTTATGAGCAGTGTTTTAAAGAGCATCATATTCATACTGCGCAGATATTGTTAACCCATGAGGATCTGTCTGATCGTAAGCGCTATCTTAATGCTAGAAATTCTCTGAGGACATTGCTATCACTGCCTGTGATGCCAATCATTAACGAAAACGATACGGTTATTACAGACGAAATAAAGTTTGGTGATAACGATACTCTTGGTGCTCTCGTAGCAAATCTTATGGAAGCGGATGCGCTGATTATTTTGACAGATCAGCAAGGACTTTTTGACAAAGACCCGCGATATTCAAAAGACGCTTCTTTGATCTCACAGGCGAAGGCCACAGATCCCTCCTTGGTGGCTATGGCTTCGGGAGCAGGCGCGCTCGGCAGTGGCGGTATGGCGACTAAAGTACGGGCGGCAAAATTAGCTTCCCGCAGCGGAGCGATTACCGCTATTTGCGCAGGCCGGGAGGAAAATGTTCTGCGCCGGCTGTGGGCAGGTGAAGCGATAGGCACATTGTTGACTCCTGACCAGGAGCCTATTGTTGCACGTAAACAGTGGTTGGCTGGGCACCTGAAAACCCGCGGACGTATATTTCTGGATGCAGGTGCAGAGCTGGCGTTGGTTAGAAAAGGACGCAGCTTGTTGCCGGTAGGAGTGAATCGTATCGAAGGCAATTTCAAGCGTGGGGAGGCAGTTAGTTGTATTGGAGAATCTGGTCGCCTCGTGGCCATTGGTCTTATCAATTATGATGCGACAGATTGCGGAAAAATACTTCGCCACGCCAGTCAAGAAATTTTCGATATATTGGGGTATATCTCTGAGCCGGAATTGATTCATCGGGATAATCTGGTTCTAATGGAGTAAGTCGTTCATCGGCTGTGGATGCCTTGATTTCTCATCTTAGTGGTATCTGTTGTCAAGATCACTTGTTGACACAATCGCCTGTATTTGAATAATGCTGTATTTATTTACAGTGTTGGGTGTTGGCGAGTGAATCATCAGCGAAAAATCATCCATTTTGATTGCGATTGCTTTTATGCCGCCGTCGAAATTCGTGATCGCCCGGAATTGCAAGGACGTCCGGTTGCTGTTGGTGGAACTGGACGCCGTGGAGTCTTGTCTACCTGTAATTATGAGGCTCGCCACTTTGGTATACGCTCAGCTATGCCTACTGCTCAGGCTCTACGCCTTTGTCCCGATTTAATTGTTCTTCCCAGTCGTTTTGATGCATATCGAGAAGCATCAAGACAAATCCATGAAGTCTTCAAACAATATTCAGAGCTTATCGAGCCTTTATCGCTTGATGAAGCGTATGTTGATGTCACCGATACTGACCATTGTCAGGGGAGTGCGACGTTGATAGCTAGGACTGTCAAGGCTCAGGTGAAACAACAGATCGGGATTACCATATCTGCGGGGGTCGCCCCAAACAAGTATCTTGCCAAGATTGCCAGCGACTGGCGTAAGCCAGATGGATTGTTTGTGATCACACCTGAACAGGTGGCTGATTTCGTAAAAGATCTTTCTGTTGATCGAATCCATGGTGTTGGTAAGGTGACTTCCAAGCGTTTGCACCGTCAGGGTATTTATACATGTGGTCAGCTGCAGAAGCAGGGGGTGAAAGAGCTTGTGGCGTCCTATGGAAGCTTTGGTGAACATTTGTATCAAATGAGTCAGGGTATTGATGACCGTGAGGTGAAAGTGTCGAGGGAGCGGAAATCCTTGAGTGTTGAGCGCACCTATGCCGAAGATGTGCATGGTCTTAGTGCTTGTCTGACGAATATGGGGTCGCTGTATCTGGAGTTGAGTCAGCGTATGAGCAAAATTAACGCGGAATACTTTGGCAAGGCTTTTGTTAAGGTTCGCTTTGCTGATTTCACTCAGACCACTGTTGAATGTACAACCCGTAGCTTTGATGCAGATATATTTAAAGCGCTATGTGAACAGGCCTGGAAGAGAAGGGAGAAGCCTGTGCGCCTTTTGGGTATGGGGATACGTAGCCGGGGACGTGGAGATGGGCAGCAGCTGTGTCTTTTTTAGCGTGATATATAAAGCGCTTGAAATGAATGCATCTTGTTAGGTATTAGTTAGGAAGTCTCTGAAAAATAGAAATAGTTTTGATGCAAGCAGGGTAGTACTGCTCGCAAAACCACAGTTTGCTGGTGTAACCGAGTTGTATCTATTATTTTTTTCAATAGTCGATATGGGTTATGGCGCTGGAAATGGTTCAGGTTTTGAGAAGCATTTTAAACCATACTTGCGATGGTTTTAAAAAAATAGAAACCACTTTAAAAATAAGAAAAGCCATTCTATTTTAACTTTTGATCGAAAGTTGCCAAGTTTGATATATACAAGGTCATTCTGCTGTAGATATTTTTAAGTTCGATAAGCATGGGAAATTATCGTCAATAGTGCTGTTGTTTTTTGCTGAAGAGTTTTTAACTAACCATAAAACAAGATAGGGTTTTTGCTTAAACTTTTTTGGTTGGCAAATATGCCGTTTATTGTCAGTTTGTGCCTGGTATGGTTAAAAGGTGAGTTATTTTGATGCTTGTGTTTTTATAATAAGCATTTAGACGTCAATCTGAGTTCAAAGATAACCGCCACAGTATTGTTGGTGGAAAATTCAGAACTACTTTATGAGCGAGTTAGTCATTTGCTCAAGAAGTTTATGAGTCTTCTGATGGTCAGAAATTTTCAAGGTATTTGATAATACCAAACCATGTATTGCCGCCAGAATAATAGTGGTAAGTTGTTCTGGGTATTCTATATGGTGAGGTGCAGCTGTTATTTTGTGCTGCAGGCTTTTTTGAAACAGGCGGGAGCTATTCAGTTCTTCCAGGTCAGTTTGTTCGTTTGTGCATATTAATAGAAAAAGACTTTTGTTTTTTATCAGAAATTGCACATATTCGTTAAGTATGTCGAGTAAAGCATGGTTACTTTGGCTAAATGCAGTGACTTGTGCCATTTCGCTTTCCCAAAGACTCGAAATAATGTCATTTTTATTTTTAAAGTGATAATAAATGGAAGGTGCCGAACAGTTTATTCTGTTAGCAATCTTTCTTAGCGAGACATTTTGGCCCCCATTCTCTAAAATTAGAGAAAGCGTAGCGTCCAGAATGTTCTGGCGTGTGATGAAGCTGTGTTTGGAGGTACTGCTTTTAACCATCTTTAGCAGGCTAACAGCAAGTTATTTATTGATAAAACTATTTGTTGTTATGGATTTGTTCTTTTTTTGGTCCGGTTGGTCGTTTTGACCGCAGGATAAACAGTTTTGTTTGTTATATCTCGGGGTTGGACTGGAATTTGTCTTTGGTATGATGCTCTCATTAAAACAAAGAAGTCAGCTATGGCCGGTTTACAGGTAAGGTTAAAACACCGAGAATTGTTAAATATGAATAGCGCGTTCATGTTGTTTGAAGATTTACTGTAGTTACTTTTATTTACAGATGATGGCTGGGATGTCGTTAGCTACAGTTGGTTTTTTAGTTAAGTGCGAACTGGGTTGGATTTTATTTAAGATACTTGCACATTGATAAACTGATATTGTTTTCTTAGTGTGTTGGTATCTAATAAAATATGAAGCCAATTCGTGCTATGGTTGTAATGGCCAGTAAGCTTACAAGTTTCGTAATGGAATGATTGTGTGTTCTTAATCGAAATGCGGGTAATTATTGAATTAACGAGAGTATTGAAATGGCAAAAGTATTGATTATCGATGACTCACCAACTCATGTTGCGGGTACTCAGCAGGCTCTGGAATCAGCCGGTTATGAAGTGGTCATAGCTATGGATGGTGTTGAGGGAATTCGGATGGCCCAGGAAACCAAGCCGGATTTGGTGTTGATGGATATTGTCATGCCGGAGCTGAACGGTTTTCAGGCTACGCGCAAGCTCGCTCATGATCCTTCAACCAAAGACATTCCGATTGTGATTATTACCACAAAAGATCAGGAAACAGATAGGGTATGGGGTGAAAGACAAGGCGCCAAAGACTATTTGGTTAAGCCTGTTTCAGACAAGCAGTTGCTGGAAACAGTCAAGAAGTACATCTAAATGATGCATGAGCCCGGCTGGCGGCGCTGGAGCTTGCCTCATCCATATGCATATTAGCTTGGGTGTCTGTCGGTTTAGTGTAGATTGTTCGTCATTCTCTGTAATGTGATTCAGTATCAGATAGCGGAAATGACGAACACTCTGGTTTGATTTGGTGCTTTGGACTCTAGTGTAGTGTCTCAAATGAAACGCATATTGTAAGGGGCCGCCGAATTCACTTCGAAAATCTACGTTAAGTTCAGAAAACGGCGTCCCACTGTTCGAGAAGCCCTCAAGGCGCCCATAGCTTTGTTCCAGCTCTCTCGACAAGGGTGTGGCCATTGCCTGCGAGCTGAGCCTCGCTGTGAACATCTTGAGGTGCTTTTTTAATATAGGTTTTATTCAAGACGCTACACTAGTTGTTCTTTTAAGCTGCTGTTCCTTCTGTTGCGCCGAAAAGGCTGCTTTTTTGGGCAAGGTTCAGATGCCAAAAAAATCATTTTTATTTAGTTTGTAGTAGTCATTTACCTGTCAATGTAGTCTTGTGAAGAGGTTATTCTAATCTCTTATATAAACTGTCTGATTATATGTCTTTTAATGTCATATATGGCATGTTCTGGTGTCTTAAATCACAGCGATATGGTTTGTTGAGTCGGTGTCTATAATGGTTATTGTCAATGCTTTCGAGCGGCAATAATGTTTGCTGTAACGACCCTTAGTCGATCAACATCCACATTTGTCTCATAACTGCCGTCCTGGTTTTGGTATTCGTTCAGCGCCTCCTCCAGGTTAAAAGGGGTCTTGTCAGGATAAGTCTGCGTTGCTACTACAAGGGTATTCGCCTCGCGTAAGTTGATCAGGCTGTGGTCGTAGAGAGTTTGCCGCATTGAGAGGATGTCAGGGAAAGTTATTGCCTGTGGGTGGAATTGTGTTGCCACTGCCTGGTAATCCTTGTCCATACCCGAATTGATGAACTCATCATTGCTATCAGGCAAATCATTAGGAGTCAGCAGTTCAGGCCCCTGCTGTTTTTGTAGTTCATTCGCGCTATTTGATTGAATTTGCTGCTGTTGATAGCGTTCTACTGCTGAGATTAAGTTCACACCCGTATCTACCTTGTGTTTTTAGGTTATTCAGACGGTACGGCAAAATATGTGCCCGAATGAGGAGCGAAAAAGAACGTCAGCAATGAAAGGAAATTAAGGGCAGGTTGCTAGTGGTGTTTTATTTAAGCAGACAGAGCAGCTCACACTGCTCTATGATACGGAAAATGCTATCAGCTATCCCGATAGTTTCTTTCCTGTTGTTCCTGGCGAATTTTTTCTTCGGCACAAAGTGTTGCAGTTGGGCGTGCAAGTAATCGCGGAACTGTGATTGGCTCACCAGTTACTTCACAGTAACCAAATTCGCCATCTTCGATGCGTTTAAGAGCTTCATCGATTTTTGGCAGAAGCTTGGTTTGACGATCTAAAAACCGTAGCTGCAAGCGTCGTTCTTCTTCTTGCGAAGCTTTGTCCAGTTCATCCGCTTCATATTCAATCTTGCCGATTTCTTCTCTAGCAGTTTCTATTTGTTCACGGATTTCTTGTTTCATGTTGACTAGGAGGTTGTGGAAAAACTCCAACTGCTGGTCATTCATATAGTCTTCTTCAGACATAGCCAGAAGTTGCTCTTGTGTCAGCATCAGGATCGTCCTTTGTACATAGTGGTAAATGCCATCTGATTAAAAAATAGACAGCTATTTTTAAAGGTGGATCATGTTATCTTAAAGGGTCATTTTTGGGAACTTTTTTTAACGTATAGTGCTGCAAACAAGGTAGCGAAATGTGATTTAAAACAATGATCTACATTGTTTGTTGGCAGACAGGTCCTATATTATCAGCCTATAATTTAACCAGAATAGAAAAAATAAATGGATAGAGTATATAGATTAATTATGTCCTGCCCTGATCGAGTGGGAATTGTAGCACGCATCTCCAGTTTTATCGCCGAACACAATGGCACCATTCTGGAGGCAAATCATCATGCAGATCAGCAGGCAGGGTGGTTTTTTATTCGCAATGAAATCAAAGCAAATTCACTGCCTTTCGGGCCAGAACAATTTTCGGAACTGGTAAAGCCTATTGCCACTGAATTGGGTATGAAGTGGCGGCTTGTTGATTCTGCTCGTAAGCATCGTGTAGTGCTGATGTGCAGTAAGCAATCTCATTGCTTGGTGGATATCCTGAACCGCTGGCATTCTGGAGACCTGGAATGTGAAATTCCATGCGTGATATCTAACCATGATACCTTGCGCAGTCTGGTTGAGTGGTATGGTATACCGTTTTTTCATGTGCCAGTGGACCCTTCCAGTAAGCAGGCTCATTTTGAGCAAGTCGAGACGCTTATAAAGCAGCATAGGACTGACACCGTCGTATTAGCCCGTTATATGCAGATTTTGCCGCAGTCTATTTGTCAGGAGATGAGAGGCAGGATTATTAATATTCATCATAGTTTCCTGCCGTCATTTGTCGGAGCCAAACCTTATCATCAAGCATTTGAGCGTGGAGTGAAGTTGATTGGTGCGACCTGTCATTACGTGACATCGGAACTGGATGCCGGACCGATTATTGAACAGGATGTTGTCCGCGTTTCTCATCGCCAGGAAGTTGAAGACATGGTTAGGCTTGGTAAGGATGTTGAGAAAACGGTGTTGTCTCGTGGATTGCTGATGCACCTTGAGGATCGGGTGATAGTTCATGGTAATAAGACAGTGGTGTTTGACTGATCATATGTGTATCACATTGGCAAACAGACAACGAGATGCTCGTATATACGAATTTTCTAATTTATAGTGGTCATGTGTTTTGATTGATCATAAATTTATTGTTTGATTCAGGAGATTGTTATGGAACTCAAGTATCTAACGGATACGTTTGCTGTGACTGGACAAATCACTGTTGCCGATGTTTCTCAGCTGTCAGCAGCGGATTTTACCACTGTAGTATGTAATCGACCGGATGGAGAAGAGCCTGGTCAACCGTTATCTGCTGATATAGCAGCTGCGTGTGAAAATACGGGGCTGGATTTTTACTATATTCCAATGAACGGTCCGAACTATACTGCAGCCGATGTTTCCCGTTTGAAAGAAGTGTTATCCGCAGATAAAGGAAAAGTACTTGGATTTTGCAGAACCGGTAACAGAAGCTCCATTTTGTGGAATGCTGCTCAGGGTAACTGAGGCGCGTGATGCATACCAATCCCGGACATCAACCCCATAGCTATCAGGGGCTGTTAACCGTTTCCAGACGAATGCAGCAGTTCATGGCTAAGGTTGAAAAAGTTGCCAGAACCAATGCATCGGTGCTGCTTCGGGGGGAAACTGGTACTGGTAAGGAGATGGTTGCCCGTTATATTCACCGTTGTAGCCCGCGAGGCGTTGGGGCATTCAGTGCTGTAAATTGTGCTGCTTTGTCTGGGGAATTGATGGCTTCAGAGCTGTTTGGTCATAAGAAAGGGGCATTTACCGGTGCTACCCATGATCGCCAGGGCTTGTTGGAATTAACAAATGGGGGTTCTCTATTTCTCGATGAAATAGCGGAAATGCCACTGGATATCCAGGCAAGGTTGTTGCGGGTATTGCAGGATCGCTGTTTTACCCCGCTGGGTTCTTCTCAACTAATGACAACAGACATTCGTCTGATCAGTGCGACTCATCAGTCGTTGAGAAAGCGAGTGGCGGAAGGCGCATTTCGCGAAGATCTGATGTATCGGGTGCGTGTGATTCCAATGTTTTTACCAAAACTGGTTGAGCGCGGAGAGGACCTTCCGATGCTTATCTGGCATTTTATCGATCGTTTTAATGCAATATCTGAGCGACGCATTGAATCAATTGATTCAAAGGCCTGGAATGCCCTGATGAGTTATGAATGGCCTGGTAATGTACGAGAACTTAGTAATGTCATAGAGTATTGTCATGCGATAGGCGATGGCCCAGTACTCTCATTTGATGACCTGAATCCTGACCTCAAGGGGGAGGGGCCTGCTGATGAACAATTATATTTTGATGATGAAAATGAGCGTGATCAGATTCTAGAATTGTTGCATCGTTATCGGGGGCGCAAACTGGAAGTCGCGCAAAAACTTGGTATCAGTCGGGCAACCCTGTGGCGTAAACTCAAACTGTACGGTATCGATTGATCATTGGTATCGATTTATCCCAAAAGAATATCCATTATTCCTGAAGATTTTCGTTTTCTGTTTGAATCGAATGATTGTGATATGTTTCATGGTAATGTTTCAATGCAACATTGCGTCGCATGAGATTGTTTCATTTCTGTTTCTTGAGTTGCTGGCCCCCGCTAATTTGTGCCTATCAGTCATTGGCATTTCGTTTGCTCTCTTAATTAGCTAACCAAATTATAATGTAAGTATTTCTTGGGCTATATAAGAGTTTTGGGTTTGAAAATAATGAATGCACTGTCACGATGGGTACCGATAGTTGAATGGTTGCCGCTGTATCAGCGCCCGAATTTGCGAGGTGACGTAATTGCCGGCTTAACTACGGGCATGATGTTAATTCCTCAGGCGATGTCATATGCGCTTTTGGCCGGGCTTCCTCCTATTATTGGTTTATATGCTTCCATCCTTCCTATTGTCGCATATGCGATATTCGGTACTTCCCGCCAATTAGCGGTTGGGCCGGCTGCCATGATTGCTTTGTTGGTGACCAGTGAGATTGGTCGGTTGGCCGATTCTGGTTCTGAGCAGTATGTAGTATTGGCAATATTTTTGTCCTTGATGGTCGGAATTATTCAGTTTTCAATGGGAGCATTACGGTTGGGGTTTATAACCAACTTTATGTCCCATCCTGTAATTAGTGGGTTTACATCTGCAGCGGCGTTGATCATCGGTTTTTCTCAATTGGGGCATTTGTTGGGGATTTCTCTACCCCGAACTGAGAATGTTGCAGAGATTATTCACCTGACAATTCAACAGTTTACATCGATACATCTGCCCACACTGTTAATCGGGTGGGGAGGTGTGATTTTATTAGTGGTCTTAAAAAAAATCAGTCCGCTACTGCCCGGACCGATGATTGCGGTCATTATTTCTACGCTGCTGGTATGGGGGTTCGGACTGAATCACATGGGGGTGAAAACCGTGGGTCAGGTACCCCCTGGATTGCCAGTATTCTCAGTGCCTCATGTTGACCCCTCTCAGTGGTTATCATTGTTTCCCATAGCCTTAACAATAGCTTTTATGGGATTTATCGAATCGATTGCTGTTGCCAGAAAAATTGCGCGGGAAAAACGTTACGAGGTTGATGCGAATAAGGAATTGGTTGCGCTTGGTATTGCGAATATTGTGGCTTCTTTTTTCAAAGCAATGCCTGTTGCTGGTGGGTTTGGCCGCACAGCAGTGAATAACAGTGCCGGGGCCAACACGGCTTTGGCGTCACTAATAACTGCAACGGTCATTGCTATAGCATTGGTATTTTTTACACCACTTTTTTATTTCATTCCCAAAGCCATTCTGGGGTCGATAATTATGTTGGCTGTTGCAAGTCTGGTGGATTTCCAGGAAATAAAACATTTATGGAAGGTGAAGAAAGAAGACTTGGGGTTGTTGGTGCTTACATTTGTAGCCACGCTGATTATCGGTGTCAAAGAGGGCATTTTTATTGGTATCGGTGCTTCTCTCTTGTGGTTTGTAGTGAAAACAACCCGGCCTCATTATGCTGTGCTTGGTCGTTTACCCGGCACTAGAGATTATCGGAATGTACGGCGTCATTCAGTTGAAACAGATGATGGTGTTCTGGTGTTGAGGTTTGATGCTCAATTTTATTATGGCAACGTATCTTTTTTGAAGGAGACAATCAAAAAGCATCTTCATGATGCAGAGGGAAAAGTCCATGCAGTGGTGATCGATGCATGTTCAATAAATCAATTGGATTCATCGGCAGATACGGCACTGCATCAACTATTGGATGAGTACAGGATCAGAAACGTCGAGTTTTATTTCTCTTATGTTAAGGGGCCTGTTTTGGATGTCATGCGCAGATCAGGGTTTGTGCAGCGAGTTGGTCCGGATCATTTCTTCAATAATACTCATGATGCAGTAATCGTTGCCCGAGAAAGACAAACAGCGGAGATCAAATAATGAAAATACATGTCGAAGCTTTTTATGATGAAGAGACTTACACGTTAACCTATGTAGTATCTGATCAAATCACCCGGGATGCGATTGTGATTGACCCGGTGCTGGATTATGAGCCGATTGGGTCGATTGTAAAAGACACTTCGTATCAGCGTGTCAAAAGCTATATTGATCAGCAGCAACTAAATTTAAAGATGGTGTTGGAAACTCATGCTCATGCAGACCATTTAAGTGCTTCTCAATTATTTAAGAAAGATTATCCAGCTGTAAAAATAGCCATTGGTCGACATATCACTGCTGTGCAGGGTGTTTTTAAAGGTATTTATAATCTGGATGAGCTGTTCCTAACGGATGGTTCGCAATTCGATCAGTTAATTGATGATGATCAAGTATTCGAGGCTGGTAGTATTGAGATTAAAGCTTTATTTACACCAGGTCATACGCCAGCCTGTTTATCTTACCTGATTGGTAATGCGGTATTTACCGGGGATACGTTGTTTATGCCGGATTATGGCACAGGACGTTGTGACTTTCCGGGTGGCGATGCGGAACAAATGTATCACTCCATTCAGCGTTTATATCAGTTACCGGATGATACCCGGGTGTTTACCGGTCATGATTATCTTCCCAATGGTAGGGCGTTGAGGTATGAGTCAACCATCGCTGAGCAAAAGCATCATAATATACAACTGAATATACAAACGAATGTTGATGAGTACGTCAAATTTCGTGGCGGTCGAGACAAAACTCTGGCGGCTCCGAAACTGATATACCAGAGCCTACTGGTCAATATTGAGGCAGGGAAGTTGCCAAAGGTACAGAGTAATGGTTCACGTTACTTGAAAATACCGCTGAATATTAGGTGTTAATTCAGCCAAATCATCATATTTTCAATTATTGATATATGACAATAGTCGGAAGTGTGTTTGGTCAATTAGCTGATATCAATCAGTTTTTGATTCCACACGTCTCTCATAATCGGCTTCATGTCTGAACAATGACGAGGCCTAAAATGAGATATAAGACATTGCTTGATTTGATTGAATCAGCGAGTCAGACACATGGTACGTTGTCCGAAAAATATCAGGAGCTGGAGTTGTTGGTGACTTCTGAAAAAACACTGTGGCTGCTTGAGTATTTAAATCGACATGAAATTCGTATGGCAGAAACTTTTAAAGCTGCCAAAGATCAATTGAATGGTTTTTCTGATATGAGCCTTGAATACACGCCTGAGTGGAGTGGACGTGATTTGGTTGGAGAACTCGAATGTGTGAACATTAATGACGTCGATAGTATTCTCAGTCGCGCCCTCGAAGTAGATAGTGTTGTGTTGGAGGGGTTGCGTGGAGCACGTGATCAGGCCCGCTCAGAAAGATGTCGTGAATTGATGCAACATCTGATTAATATGGCAACAGATGAACAGCGTAGGGTGGCAACCTCTCTGGTGAAAGCTGTTTGAGCGGAGAGGTTTGTCTGTAGGTTGCTTTGTTGTGAATGGGCAGTTCGGTTGTCATTTAGGATTGAGGTGATTTTAATGGGCAATTATTTGCCTGAAATGTATTCGCTTACTTCAATCAGATTATCATCCGGGTCATTAAAGTAGATCGATTGAATTGGTCCGATCGCGCCGGATTTATCGACAGGTCCCTCAATAATGCTAACGCCTTCTTTTTGGATGTGAGTCATCACTGTCATTAAGGGTTCAGAAGTAATCAGGCAGATATCGGCTGAACCAATAGCCGCACGATTGCGGCTTTCCTGTCCCAACAGCTGTAGATTGATTTTCTGTTGACCAAAAGACAGAGCTTTACGTCCATTACCAAAAACCACTGGTTTAAGTTTTAGCACCCGGCTGTAGAACTCAATGCTCCGCTCAATATCTGCAACTGTGATGACGATATGGTCGATATGGGATATCACATCTTTTCCTGTTTATCGTTCTATGGGGTGTTTTTCATTGGTAATCCATTCGCTCCATGAGCCGGGATATAGTCGTCCAGGTTGCAACCCTGCCAGGGTCATTGCAAATATGTTGTGGCATGCTGTAACGCCCGATCCGCAATAGTGGATGATGGGTTTGTCGATATTGCTGAAACGTTGTTGAATTTCGTCCGTTTGTTTGAAGCAGCCGTGTTCGTCCAGGTTTTCCATGAATGGTCGGCAAATGGCGCCAGGAATATGTCCCCCGACAGGGTCGATAGTCTCGTTTTCTCCTTTAAATCTGTCTGTTGCCCGGGCATCAATCAGTTGAATCTGGTGCAGATTATTCTGAATCCATTCGGCCGTTACAACCAGATCATCGTCAAATGTGGGGAGCCAGTCAGAAGGCTGAGGCAGCGGAATGCTCTTGGTCGTCGGTAGGCCAATTTGACACCATTGTGTATAGCCGCCGTCCAGTATCGATACCGTTTTTAAGCCAGCCCACCTTAGGAGCCACCACGCCCGCGCTGCGAATGCTCCATGACCTGCATCATAGCAAACCACCTTGCTGTCCTGTTTGAGCCCTACGCGATTAATTAGGTGGGTTAGAGATGCTTTTTCTGGCAGTGGATGTCTGCCGGTTATGCCTGGGATGATATTGCCAGACAAGTCTGAGTCTATGTTTAAGTATGTTGCGCCAGGAATATGTGACTCAAGATAAAGCTGACTGCCTTCGCCCGGATTCATGAGGTTGTGTCGACAATCGATAATTATCAGGTCAGGTGATTCCAGAATTTTTTCAAGTGCTAACGCTGATAACAGCATGCATGCGCTCCTGTTGCAAAAGAGATAAGTCTGCCGAATCAACCACGGAAAAACCAGGCCGTTTGCAAAAGCAACACGTGATAACTACAAAAAATGATGTTCACAAACCAGAACAAAAAAGATGGCAGGGGTGGCAGGATTCGAACCTACGGATGACGGGATCAAAACCCGTTGCCTTACCACTTGGCGACACCCCTGTATTTGACAGATTCTATCATAGAATCTAAAAGCTTGGTGGCTATGGCTGGACTTGAACCAGCGACCCCAGCATTATGAATGCTGTGCTCTAACCAGCTGAGCTACATAGCCATCGTGTCAGCGGATGCGTATTATGCGTATTAAATTTTCTGTGTCAACAGAAAAAAAGAAATTTTTTATTTAAAGATCAATGAGTTACGGAAATCATCAGCAGGTATCGGGATATTTGTGCGGATTTTGAATTCTGGGGCAGGCCATAAAGTCGAAATTGGAGCCAAGTAAGCAGAGTACCAGAAGGAGCGAGTTTCAGATGGTTAAGCGATGGGAGGCTGGCAGGTGATATCGATTAATGATCAATTCTCTGGGTAGATAAACTGATCATCTCTGTGATACCTGTTAAAACGAACGATAAAGCTGTTTTTAGAGTTTTCGCCCCAACCACCTCGGTTTTGTTCCAGTAACGTCTATTCTGATGCTGAGGGTCCCTTTGCGGGGCTCTAGCCAGTTGATAAATGTATCTGCGTCATGTTCGGGGAGTTTGCAGTGAAAGTGTGGTAGGGGATGGTCGTCAACCAGTTTATCTATCAGAATAGAAATACGGGCTTCTGGCCAGTCCTCTATCATAAGGTCTCTGAGTAGATCCGCTGTCAGGCGTTCCCGCAGCGGATAATAGATATAAGCGATCATGTCTTAGACATTGAACCGGAAATGCATGACATCGCCATCCTGCACGACATAATCCTTGCCTTCCAGGCGCCATTTCCCCGCTTCTTTGGCACCTGCCTCGCCACTGTATTTGACGAAATCCTCGTAGGAGACTGTTTCAGCACGAATGAAGCCTTTTTCAAAGTCGGTATGAATGACAGCAGCAGCTTTCGGTGCAGTTGCGCCGACTTTTACTGTCCATGCACGAACTTCTTTAACACCGGCAGTGAAATAGGTTTGCAGACCCAGAAGTTTATAACCTGCGCGAATAACACGGTGCAAGCCGGGTTCTTCCCAACCAAGATCCTGTAGAAATTCACCTTTTTCCTCGTCTTCCAGTTCGGCGATTTCTGACTCCAGCTTGTTGCAGATCACAACAACTTCTGCACCTTCTTCTTTGGCCAAAGCCATTACTTTATCCAGGTGAGGGTTGTTTTCGAACCCATCCTCAGCAACGTTGGCAATGTACATGGTTGGTTTGCTGGTCAGAAAATGAAATTCCCTATCCAATATCAGCAGTTCCTCTTCGCTCAGCTCTAGTGAGCGGATGGGCTTGGCTTGATCCAGGTGCGGTTTTACCTTATCCAGAAGGGTTAAGAGTTTCTGGGCTTCCTTGTCCTGACCTTTGGCTTTCTTCTGTAGTTTTACGTATTGTTTTTCAACGCTTTCCAGGTCTGCCAGTGCCAGTTCGGTATTAATCACCTCAATATCTGCCAGTGGATCAATTTTGTTGGCGACGTGAATAATGTTTTCATCTTCGAAGCAGCGTACGACATGTGCAATGGCGTCAGTTTCGCGGATGTTGGCAAGGAATTGATTTCCAAGCCCTTCACCTTTGGATGCCCCTGCAACCAAACCGGCGATATCCACAAACTCCATGGTCGTTGGAACCGTTCTTTCCGGTTTAACGATCTCGCTCAATCTGTCTTGTCGAGGATCCGGAACAGGAACGACGCCAGTATTGGGCTCAATGGTACAAAATGGAAAGTTTTCGGCATCAATGCCTGCTTCTGTCAAAGCATTGAATAAAGTCGATTTACCAACGTTTGGCAGGCCAACAATGCCACAGCGAATGCCCATGAAATTCTCCTGAAATGATGCTTTATATGCTATTTGCTTGCTTTAAAACTGTTTAATTCTGTCATCGCTTTATGCCATTGGCTGATGATCAGGTTCAAATTACGAGCGGCTTCCACCATCGCCAGCTCAATCAGTCCGGATTCTGTCTGTGGGGCTTTGCCCAATACATAACCGACAACCTGACTGGAGTGACCTGGGTGACCAATGCCGATCCGGAGTCGTTTGAAATCACGCTGATTCCCCAGGCAAGCGATGATATCGCGCATACCGTTATGACCACCATGACCTCCGCCTACTTTTAATCTGGCTACGCCAGGTGGCAGGTCGAGTTCATCATAGGCTACCAGAATATTTTCCAATGCCAGTTTGAAGAAGTTGGTGACAGCGGCAACAGATTTTCCGCTTCTGTTCATAAATGTTTGGGGTTTAAGGAGCAGTATCTCCTGGCCATCAGCAGTTATCCGGCATATATCGGCAAAAAACTTCTTATCGCTTTGCCAACGGCCATTATATTGTTCTGCCAGAAAGTCTACGAAGTCGAATCCGGCATTGTGTCGGGTATGGTGATATTCCGGGCCCGGGTTGCCGAGGCCTACAATCAGGCGAATGCTATTGGCCATAGTTTCGTCCATTGAGATTAAGAGCGGAGATAAAAAAGGCCCTTCGAAGGGCCTTAGTTAAAATAACGTAGGAAGAATTATTCGGCGCTTTCTTCGGCAGCTTCTGAATCATCGCCGCCTGCTTTCTTCACAACGCTACATACTGGTTGATCGCTTTCATGCTGCAGAGCAACCAGTTCAACTCCTTTAGGCAGAACCAGTTCAGACAAGTGCAGTACGTGACCAGCTTCTACTTTGGCCATATCCACTTCGATGAATTCTGGCAGGTCGGTAGCCCTACAGGTAACTTCGACTTCAGTCATATTGTGCTGAATCTTACCACCGCCCACTTTGACACCTACGCAAGTGGTTTCATTCAGGAAGTGCAAAGGTACAACTTTATGAATGACTGTGGATGCATCAACGCGTTCGAAATCGACGTGGATAAATGCATCGGTTGCGGGATGACGTTGTACGTCCATAAGAACAACCGATTCTGTTTTGCCATCAATAGACAGGCTTAATACAGAAGAAAAGAAAGACTCGCTGTCAGCGGCTTTTTTCAATTCGTTGCTCTTCAGGGTAATGGCAGCAGGTGCCAGTTCTTTTTTGCCGCCATAAACGATGGCAGGCACGTTGCCTTGTTTACGCAGGCGGCGGCTCGCACCTTTGCCCAGCTCTGTACGAGAGACAGCGTTTAAAATTATTTCTGACATTGATTTAACTCCAAATAAAAATACAAAAACCCGAGTTCACCGCGACCAGTGACTTCGGGTTGTAAAGGGAGAAATGTATATTTCTCCTTGTCAGCATGTTGTTGCTAATTGCGTCGAAAATGAAGCTAATTAACGAAACATTGCACTGATTGATTCTTCATTGCTGACGCGTCGGATTGCTTCGGCAAGTACCCCCGAAAGCGAAAGCTGGCGGATCTTATCACAGTTTTTTGCAGCTTCCGAGAGTTTGATTGTGTCAGTCACCACCAATTCAATGCTGGAGTTATTGATGCGTTCTATCGCTGGTCCAGAGAGAACCGGGTGGGTTGCATAGGCGACTACTTTATCTGCACCAAATTTCATCAATGCCTCGGCTGCCTGGCACAAAGTTCCCGCAGTATCCACCATGTCATCGACCAGTATGCAGGTTCGTCCCTGGACATCACCAATGATGTTCATAATTTCCAGTTGATTGGCTTTGGGACGGCGTTTGTCAATGATAGCCAGTTCGGAATCCAGCTGTTTGGCAATTGCCCGGGCCCTTACTACACCACCCACATCAGGGGATACGATGATTTTCTTGTCGTAGTTCTGTTTCTCGATGTCATCAAGAAGGATGGGAGACCCATAAATGTTATCGACCGGAATAGAAAAGAAGCCTTGAACCTGGTCCGCGTGCAGGTCAACTGTCAGAATCCGGTCGATACCGATGACGGTCATCATGTCGGCACAGACTTTGGCAGAAATGGGCACACGTGCAGAACGTGGACGACGGTCCTGCCTGGCATAACCAAAATAAGGAACTACAGCAGTGATGCGACTGGCAGAAGCCCGCCTTAAGGCATCTGCAAGCAGCAACAACTCCATGAGATTGTCGTTACTGGGCTGACAGGTGGATTGAAGGATGAAACAGTCCGCGCCACGAACATTTTCATTAAGCTCTATAGCGATTTCTCCATCGCTGAATTTGCTGACAGTGGCATCCCCCAGAGGGAGATCCAGACGTTCTGTCACTTTGCGGGCAAGTTCGGGATTGGCATTCCCGGTAAATATCATCATTTTCGACACGCGGTTCACCTGTTTCTGTCATTAAGGCATGGAACTAAAAAAGCTAGCGAAAGCCATCTGAATACAGCGTCATTATTCAGTTATGGATTTCGGTAGATTTCTTGGTTGTGGTTGTGTCAGCGGGTCAACAACTCGCTCAACGGAGATTTGTTCATCGCTTCGGCAACAAAACCTTCAAACTCTGGTGAAATGTCCGCCAGTATTTGTTGGGCCTGAGCCTCGCTTGAACACTCCGTATAGACACAAGCTCCAGTGCCTGTCAGTTTCGGTGTTCCGTATTGCGCCAACCGTTTAAACAATTTCTCTATTTCGGGGTAAAGGCTTCGAACTAGATGTTCAAAGTCATTATGGCCACCCTGGGTCAGCGCGGTGTGTATTGTGATGAGAGGGGTGTTTCGTGTCAAATCCGGGTGACGGAATATTTGCGCTGTTGCCACATGAGAGTTTGGTTTGGCTACCAGAAACCATTTCTGTGGCAACTCAACGGGGGTTAGTTTTTCACCTACGCCTTCGGCCCAGGCACTGCATCCTTGTACAAATACCGGTACATCGGCACCGAGTTGAAGTCCAAGTTTTGCCAGCTCATCAGCTGTCAGTTGCGTCTGCCATAAGTGGTTAAGGGCAACCAGTGTAGTGGCTGCGTTGGAACTGCCACCACCAATACCGCCACCTTGAGGTAATTTCTTGTTGATTTGAATGTCACAGCCAAAACGACAGCTGGTGTGCTGTTGTAATAGTCTGGCAGCTTTATAAATCAGGTTTTGTTCCAGTGGAAGTCCGGGAAACGCTGGTGTTAGGGTAATGTGTTCTGACTCTGTGCTGTGAAAGAACATTTCATCGCCATAATTCAGCAGCTGAAACAAGGTCTGAAGGTGATGATATCCATTATCAAGGCGGTGGTTGATATGCAGCATTAAGTTCAGCTTGGCTGGGCTTAGCAGCTTTAGTGATTTACTCATTCACTCAACGTCCGGTTTCGCTGAACTTCCAGCGCTTTATGATTAGTTTGCCGCTGTTTTCACCCTGCTGAAACTTTAGTTTTTGGGGTAATGGGGGAGATAGTTGAAAGTAGGAAAGGTAGTTGACCGTCCAGCCTAATTGATCCAGTTGTCCTGCGAGATTGTTTTCATTCAGACTGATCGTAGCCGGATAATGGGGATCAGCAATACCCTTTACCCAGTAAGGTAGTTGTGCCAGGGGCAGGCGCAAGCGTGTATTCTCTGCCATAAGTTGTTCCAGGGAGCGGGCTTTGTGCACGGTGCCATCACTATCAATCATAGTGACCCCATATCGATCTCCGGATACGTTGATGGCTCCCTGTCCCAGTGGGCCGGAAAGGGTCAGCTGGAACTCTGTAGGATACTGTTTCCAGGCTACGTTGAAACTGGCACCTTTAGTGTCCTGTCTGACACCCATTTTGCCATCTATATCCCAGCTTTTTAGGCTCTTAACCTGTTCTGAATGTTGTTTCCATTCAAATTTATCGCCGCCAGTCAGAATTTGCTGATGTGCGCACCCTGATAGCAACAGGAATATAGACAGCAGACATGTCACATAAATGTGAGTCATGAGTCCCCTTTCATGCGACGAATAGTGTTATCCAGAATGGTGCTGTCAGGATTGTCTTTGTACCCCTTTTGCCAGACGTTTTCTGCTTCTTCAATCTGACCTGACTTATAAAGTACTTCACCCAGATGGGCCGCAATTTCGTGATTAGGGCTTTTGCTAAAGGCTTGTGAGAGATATTTAATCGCCTGCTCAGTATTGCCCATTCTATAGTAAACCCAGCCAAGGCTGTCCATGGTGGCGGCATCATCAGGATTTAACTTGTGGGCCTTTTCAATCATTGTGAAGGCCTGATCAAGCTTCACATTATGATCCGCCCAGGTATATCCAAGTGCATTTAGGGCTGCTGCGTTATCCGGCTCCAGTTCGATAACTTTGAGCAGGTCCTGTTCCACGATATCCAGTTTTCCCAGAGGTTCGGCAAACAAGGCCCGGCTGTAGAGTAATTCAATATTCTCGGGAAACTGCTTCAATCCTTCTGTTAGTTTATCAAAAGCCTCAGAGTTGGCTCCGTTCTGGCTCAAAAATCCAGCATATATATTGTACAGTGCGGGTTGATCTGGATAAGTCTGCAGCTGATGATCCAACAAGGACTGTGCATCATCTACTTTCTGTTCAGTCATGAGAATCTGCACCCGTTGTGAAACGGCTGGAATATAGTATTCCGAGGGGGTTATTCGTTTCAGATGCTGCATGGTTGATTGAATGTCACCATTGTTTTCGTCAAGACGAGCAAGATAGTAGTGGGCTTCGTTAGTGAATGTGTTGTTCTGCTCGAGAGCCAGGTACAGCGAGCGCGCCAGTTCAGGTTCGTCGGCATCAATGGCTATACGGGCAAGCAGTGCCATAATGGGCGCGTCATCGGTGTTCTGTTCCAGGTAGTCTTGCAGCGTCGGGATGGCATCGGCGGGTCTTTCAAGGCGTGATAACTGTTGGGTCTTGTAAACCACGATTCTTCTTTCCAGCGGAAAAGCTTTTAATGCCTGATCGAGTGTGGCAATGGCTTTTTCGTCTTGCTGATCCCGGAATAGAATTTGAGCCTTCAGCAGATAAGCATCAATAGTTCTTTGTAGTTTCAGGCTGTGATTGATGGATTCCAGAGCACCGGTGGTGTTGCTGAGATGGTATTTCAGTTCAGCATCAGAAAACCACAGGCTGGCGTTATCGTTATATTGTTCGGTCAGCCCGGTAATTAGTTGTTGCAACGAGCGTAGATCTTCATCGTTAAATGCGGATGTGTCGCTCAGAAAAATACCGGCAGAAGATTTTGGGTTCAGCGCCAGAGTTCTTTCCAGATAGTTTTTGGCATCATCCAGCTCCCCCAGCCGAATGCTGGCCAGTGCTGCTGATTGGTTTGCCTGAACATTATCCGGTTCTGATTCCAGCCAGATTTTGGAAGCCGCTTTGGCTGCTTTCATGTCTCCCAGCATTTGGGCGATATTGGCTGCTTTTTTAGCTGCCCCGGCATCTCGGGTTTCCTCTGCCAGGTGGTAATACAGTGATCCAGCCAATGGGTATTCACCACGATCTATGGCCATTTCAGCAGTTAGTACGGAATAGATGGTTTGACCATCCAGGGATTGTTTGGCAGATAATGATTGTTCAGGTTGTGTTGCCGATACCGTCTGATCCGCTACGGGCGGGGGGGTATCCGCGGCAACTTCTTGGCTTGCGCAGGACGCAACTAATACTGATAACAAGGTGTAACTGGCCAACATAAGAGTTTGTTTTACGAGCATGTCGATCCTGGCAATTGATTTAATGAATGAGGTTGTTGGTGGTTAGTTTTTCTGTAAGTTAGCTATTTTTAATCCAGATGAGCATAACTGAATCCCTAAATCGATTCTAATTGTGTACAATTGCGCGCCTTTTATACCACTCTTTAGAGAGCTTTTTTACTTAAGTTTTATATGGCGCTTTTCGCTTTTGGAATAAATCATAAAACAGCCAGCGTTGAAGTACGGGAAAAAGTCGCCTTTTCCCCGGACCGACTGGTTTCTGCTCATCAACAGGTTTGCTCTCTGCCGGATATTCGTGAGGCAGTGATTGTGTCTACCTGTAACCGTAGTGAGATCTACTGTTATCTGGAGCGCGATGCTGTTTCAGATGAAACCGGTTTGACGGAGTTGATTGGCTGGCTGGCAGAGTACCACGGTTTATCGGTCAACGAACTGAACAACTCTGCTTATCTACTACGTGATGGTAGTGCTATTGAGCACTTGGCCAAAGTGGCGAGTGGGCTCGATTCTATGGTGCTTGGAGAGCCACAGATTTTGGGGCAGTTGAAAAGCTCCTACGCCGTGGCACAAGAGAGCCACACCGTGGGGCAGCAGTTGAACCGCTTGTTTCAGCATAGCTTTGCTGTTGCCAAACACGTCCGTACCCATACGGCCATTGGGGAAAACCCGGTTTCCGTTGCTTATGCTGCGGTGTCTCTGAGTACTCATATCTTTTCTGACCTTAGCCAATGTTGCGCGTTATTGATTGGTGCTGGTGAAACCATTGATCTGGTGGCCAGACATTTATGTGAGAAAAACATTGCCAAAATCATAGTCGCCAACCGTACCCTGCAAAGGGCACAGTCTCTTGCTGAGCAATTTGGGGCGGAAGCAATCATGTTGGGAGACATTCCGGATTATCTCCATCGTGCCGATATTGTTATTTCGTCAACCGCCAGTCAGTTGCCTATTCTGGGTAAAGGGGCGGTAGAGGTCGCTTTAAAGAAACGCAAGCATGCGCCTATGTTTATGGTTGATATTGCGGTGCCCAGGGATATTGAGCCGCAGGTGAGTGAATTGGCGGACGTTTACCTGTATACCGTGGATGATTTGCGTGAAGTTATCGATGAAAACATGCGTTCGCGGGAAGAGGCCGCGACGGAAGCACGGGAAATTGTTCAGGCAAACACGCAAAAATATCTGTCGACGCTGAAATCATTGGCGGCTGTCGATACGATCAAAACCATGCGGTTGAAAATTGAAGAAATGAAAAAAGGGGAGCTGGAAAAAGCCCTGAAGCGAATGAACAGTGGTGAAGATCCAGCAGAAGTTCTCCAGGGGCTGGCGAACGGTTTGACCAACAAGTTTGCACATGCTCCGTCTGCATTTCTGCGCAAAGCACTGGCCGAAGGCCGCAATGACGCTCTCATGTGGGTAAATGAAATATTTGAACTGGATGATAAAACTGAATGAAACAATCTATTCGGATAAAGCTTGAGGGGTTGCAGGATCGTTTTGATGAGTTGGCGGCACTGTTGTCGGACGCCTCGGTGATTGCCGATCAGAATAAATTCCGGCCTTATTCCCAGGAATATGCTGAATTGGAACCTGTTATCGAAGCTTTTCGTCAGTTTATGGCTGCCGAAGCAGATCTTGCGGAAGCCCGGCAACTTGCCCAGGATTCTGATGCTGATATGCGGGAAATGGGGCGTGAGGAAGTGGTTCAGGTTGAAAAACTGTTAGAACAGCTGGAGCAACAGCTGCAAAAAGAGTTGATACCGAAAGATCCAAATGACAACAAAAATACGTATCTGGAAATTCGTGCTGGAACCGGTGGTGATGAAGCCGCCATTTTTGCTGGTGACCTGTTTCGCATGTATTCCCGTTATGCAGAAAATAAAGGTTGGAAAATAGAAGTGATTTCCGCCAATGAAGGGGAGCATGGTGGATACAAGGAAATCATCACCCGAGTCGTTGGAGCCTCCGTGTATTCTGAACTAAAGTTTGAAAGTGGTGCTCACCGGGTTCAGCGTGTGCCTGAGACTGAGTCTCAGGGCAGGATTCATACCTCTGCCTGTACTGTTGCGGTGATGCCCGAGGCAGATGAACAGGAAGAGGTGGAGATCGATAAAAATGATCTGAGGATTGATACCTTTCGGGCATCCGGAGCTGGTGGTCAGCATGTTAACAAAACTGATTCTGCCATACGTCTGACCCATTTACCCACAGGTATTGTGGTTGAGTGCCAGGACGAGCGGTCACAACATAAAAACCGTGCTAAGGCGATGTCTTTGCTTGCCGCAAAACTGAAAAGCAGCCGGGACGAGGCATTGGCCAGTGAACAGGCAGCAGAGCGTAAAAGTCTGGTGGGTAGTGGTGATCGATCAGAGCGTATACGTACCTATAATTTTCCACAGGGACGGGTTACGGATCACAGAATCAACCTGACTCTTTATCGCCTGGACGAAGTGATGACCGGTTCTATGGAGTTGATTGTAGAGCCGTTGATTCAGGAACATCAGGCTGAACAATTGAGCGCATTGAACGATAATTTATGAAAACCATAGAACAGGCTTTGACATGGGCTGTTGCGGAGCTGGCTGACCTGGAAATCGACATCGTTAACAGGACGGATACTCCTCTGTTGGATGCTCAGATTCTATTGGCCCACGTTTTGGGGGAAAGCCGTACGTATTTGCTGGCTTTTTCGGAAGTTGAAGTATCTGTCAGTAATATGGCTGAATTTGAGAGTCTGATCAGACAGCGTCGCCAGGGACACCCCGTTGCATACTTACTGGGTGAGAAGGAATTCTGGTCATTACCATTTTATACCGGAGCCAGCACCCTGATTCCCAGGGCGGATACTGAACGCTTGGTTGAGGTGACCCTCGAAACATTGCCAGAAACTGCATCTTTAAATGTGGCCGATCTTGGGGCTGGTACGGGAGCGGTGGCCATAGCATTGGCGACAGAGCGACCATGTTGGAAGCTGTTTGCGGTAGAAAAAAGTCCGGATGCTCTTGCTTTGGCAGAAAAGAATATTGCCCGGCATCAAGTGGTCAATGTGAAGCCGGTTTTGTCAGATTGGCTGAGTGCTTTTGAAGACCTTTCTCTGGATGTTCTGGTCTCTAATCCTCCTTATATTGATGAAATGGATCCGCATCTGTCTCAGGGAGATGTGCGTTTTGAGCCTCGCACTGCATTGGTGGCCGATGATCATGGTCTGGCGGATTTCAAGGCAATCATTCAGCAGGCTCAGAGGGTATTGAAGCCCGGAGGATGGGTGTTTTTTGAGCATGGTTTCGAGCAGGCAAAAGACTTGTCCAGGCTATTACTTTCAGCTGGCTATCGTGATATTGAGTGTTTTAATGACTACGCACATCATCCCCGTGTAACTCGAGCACGTTGGCAGGTTATGGATGCTTGATGAGCAGTTGCTAAGATATAGTCGGCAGATTTTGCTGCCGGATTTCGATATTGCGGGGCAGCAGGCGCTATTGGAGGCGACTGTTCTGGTTGTTGGAGCTGGAGGGCTCGGTAGTGCGGTGCTGCCTTATCTGGCCGGTGCCGGGGTGGGGCGACTTCGAGTGGTTGACGGTGATCATGTTGATATGACCAATTTCCACCGCCAGGTGATTCATCGGCAGCAGGGAGAAGCGAAGGCTGTGTCAGCAGCACAATTTATCGAACAGCTGAACCCAGGCGTGGTAGTTGATGCAAAGGTTCAGCGCTTTAATGCTGAAAATGCCTCTCAGCTCTTGGGTGGATGTACTGTTGCGGTTGATTGCAGCGATAACCTCGAAACCCGTCATCTGCTTAATAGACAGTGTTTCGAACAAAGGATTAAGTTGGTATCTGGAGCGGCTATTGGTTGGGAAGGGCAGCTATGCTGTTTTGACTATGAACCGGGCTCTGGTTGTTATCAGTGTTTATACCCGGCCGGTATGGAACAAAACCTGAATTGCTCTGAAGCCGGTGTGATGGGGCCTGTGGTAGGAGTTGTTGGAACAATGCAGGCGCTTGAGGTGATCAAAATAATTTCGGGCACCGGAGTGGTTGGGGTAAACAGATTAATGTTGTTTGATGGCAAAACCGGAACCTGGAACGCAATGGGATTTGCAGCGAAACCCCATTGTCCAGTTTGTGGGAGTCGGAGTTAAAGATTGGGAATTTGAGCCAGATTTCGGCTATAAAAAATTTCCTGCATTTCCCGTTTTAAACGTTTTTCGATCCATGCCAGCTCTTCTGGGCTGAATTCATCGGCACCGGAGCCAAACAGATAATCATCAATATTGAACTTTTTGGTCAGCATTTTGGTATGGAAAATGTTCTCCTGATAGACGTTCACATCAATCATCTGAAAACTCTTACGCGTATCTTCGGTTAAATAGTTCTGTATTGAGTTAATCTCGTGGTCGATATAGTGTTTCATGCCATGAGTATCGCGTGTAAAACCCCTGACTCTATAGTCGACTGTAACGATATCTGAATCAAAAGAGTGAATCAGAAAGTTCAGCGCTTTCAGCGGTGAAATAACTCCGCAGGTCGACACATCAATATCTGCTCTAAACGTGGATATTCCATTATCAGGGTGACTCTCTGGATAGGTATGAACCGTAATATGAGATTTATCCAGATGCGCCACGACACTGTCAGGCAATGGCCCAGGTGATTCATCGGTCTGATTGTGTTGAGGTTCAATAGGCTCTTCACAGATCAGCATTGTAACGCTGGCGCCTTGTGGGTCGTAATCCTGACGGGCAATGTTAAGAACATTCGCGCCTATGATATCAACAACCTGGGTGAGTATCTGAGTCAGGCGATCAGCACTGTAGAGCTCGTCAATGTACTCGATGTATTCGTCTTTATGCTGCTTGGTCTTAGCATAGTTAATGTCATAGATATTAAAGCTTAATGACTTCGTCAGGTTATTAAAACCGTAGAGCTTCAGTTTGTTGTCCATCGACTTACCTCATTTGAGACCAGCAAACCCGGATGAGCTGAAAATCCTGAAGATTTAAACAGCCACCCCTGTAAAAGGCCGCGTATTATGAAGATATCGAGATTCTGATGCCAGAACCTCAAGCAAAAAAAAACGATTTTTGTATATAGATTGGTAGAGACTGGGTTTGTATGGGGTAAGCCGCCGATCAGCGGCTTGCTGGTTTGCGATTTCCGTCCTTTAATGTCCACCTTTCGTCCAGGTGGATAACTCAAATCCGAGTGTTTTACTCTGGAACTGAAATGATTTCATAGGAGTGCTGTATTTTGACTCCAGCTTTTTCAAGCATGATCGAAGCTGAGCAATACTTTTCTGCAGAGAGTTCTACTGCACGTTTTACCATTGCTTCTTTCAGGTTCTTGCCAGTGACCTTGAAGTGGATATTAATGTGGGTGAATACAGCTGGAACAGCATCAGCTCGCTCTGCATTTAGTTCTGCAACACAGTCGACAACTTCCTGGCGGGATTTTTGCAAAATGCTCATAACATCGAAGCTGGTGCAGCCTCCCAATCCCATTAACATCATCTCCATCGGTCTTGGTCCCTGGTTCTCTCCTCCATGGTCTGGTGGGCCGTCCATAACAATTTTATGTCCAGATCCTGAGTTGGCTGTGAACTTGGCTTTTCCATTCCAACTAATTGTTGCTTGCATGGTATCTCCACTGAATTGCGGTTATATTGTTTCGGGTAGATCATAGCAAATTGTTGAAAAACAAGAACAGATCGACACCTTAGGGGATTATGGATGGCGAAGTTGGCACGATGAGTCCATAATGTGTATCGTTTTATGCTTTGTTGGCTAAACAAAAAGACATGAGCAATTACATAAAAAATCAAATAGAAACAAACCACTTGGATTACTTTTTATCCCAGTGCCATCGCAGACGTTATCCTCAGAAGACTACGTTAATTTATGCCGGGGACAAGAGCGACTCGCTATATTATGTCATACGCGGAACAGTTTCTGTCATTATCGAAGACGACGATGGTCGTGAAATGATTATGACTTATCTGAACAGCGGAGACTTCTTTGGTGAGATGGGCTTGTTCGATCATATGGATGAGCGCTCTGCCTGGATTAAAACGAAAACTGAGTGTGAAGTCGCAGAAATCAGTTACACCAAGTTCAGGGAAATAGCTAAAGAAGATCCAGCTATTCTTTATTTTATCGGTGAGCAAATGGCTACCCGCCTTCGGAATACCACCCGTAAAGTAGGGGACCTCGCTTTTCTTGATGTAACAGGTAGGGTTGCACGTACATTGTTAGATTTGTGCAAACAACCTGATGCGATGACTCATCCAGATGGCATGCAGATAAAAATAACCCGTCAGGAAATCGGCCGCATTGTTGGCTGTTCCCGTGAAATGGTCGGAAGGGTTCTGAAAGGACTCGAAGAGCAGGGATTGGTTTCCGTTAAGGGTAAAACCATGGTCGTTTATGGTACGCGCGGTTAAGCATTTCGCTTAGCTTGGGAACAAAAAAGCCAGACAGTGTCTGGCTTTTTTTTTATTTTTTTATTGGTGAGAAAATAGTTTGATACATCTATTCATGTATCAAACTAGTGGCCTGTGCAATATTTTACTAAAGACGCAACCATTATCAGGCCGATTAGGATCATTGCCCATTTAGAATAACGGGCAGCCTTGTTCTCATCCATACTCACGGGATTGCGTTCTGCAAACCATACCAGTATTGCGACACCAAGAAAAACCAGCAGAATAATTTTGACGATCAACGGCACGCTATTGCTCTCCTAGAGAAAATAGCTCACTCAGTTTTTCACCGGGATTATCTGCCTTCATAAATGCTTCCCCGACTAGAAAGCTATTTACATGATGAGCTCGCATGGCGACAACATCCTGTTGGGTGTGTATTCCGCTTTCGGTAACCACGATAACATCTTGTGGCAGTGAGCCAACTAATTGATGAGTGGTGTCTAAAGAGACATCAAATGTATGTAAATTGCGGTTATTGATGCCAATCATTCGATTGTTCAATGGCAGGGCACGGTTTAGTTCCTGGTGATCATGTACTTCTACCAGGACATCCATGCCCAGCTCATGCGCAAGACTGTTGAGGTTTAGCAGGCTCTCGTCATCCAATGCTGCAACAATCAGCAGAATGCAATCGGCTCCCAGCGCCCTGGATTCGTAAACCTGATAAGGGTCTACAATAAAATCTTTGCGGATAACGGGTAATTTGGTAGCGGCTCGGGCTTCCCGCAGATAGTCATTGCCACCCATAAAGAAATCTTTGTCTGTCAGTACAGACAAGCACGTAGCGCCACCCTGTTCATAGGATATGGCAATTTGTTCTGGATCAAAGTTTTCCCGCAGAATACCTTTACTGGGAGATGCTTTTTTGATTTCAGCGATAACCGCCGAGCGACCCTGAGCAATGCTTTTTTCCATAGCACGGATAAAACCGCGCGGAGATTCTACATTGGAAAAACGTTCTTCCAGTTGTTTGATGGAGATCGTTTCCTGTTTTTCCTCAATTTCTTGCCATTTCTTATCAATTATTTTTTTCAAAATCGTAGGTATTTCTGTCATACAGTGTTGCTCATGCAAAAATTTCAGTAAACGCGATCAGCTCGTCCAGCTTGTTGAGCGCCTGACCAGAGGCTATCGCATCCTGAGCCATTGTGACACCTTCGGTCAGAGAATTAGCAATATCGGCCGCATAGATAGCTGCACCCGCATTTAATGCAATCATGTCCCGGGCTTTGTCGGCAGCTTCTCCAGGTTCATTAGCAAGCGCTGCTTTTATCAATGCCAGACTTTCAGCGGCAGAGTAGGCTTGTAACCCCTGAAGGCTGCGGTTGGCAATGCCAAAATCCTCCGGCTTGATCTGATACTGGCGAATATCGCCATTTTTCAGTTCGGTCACGCTGGTCGTTGTGGCGATGCTGATTTCATCAAGGCCATCGTCCGAGTGAATCACTAATATATGTCTGGAGCCAAGAGTTTTCAGCACTTCTGCCACCAAACTTTGCACTTCCTTGTTAAAAACACCGAT
Source organism: Gynuella sp. (assembly GCF_050297175.1). Taxonomy (NCBI): domain Bacteria; kingdom Pseudomonadati; phylum Pseudomonadota; class Gammaproteobacteria; order Oceanospirillales; family Saccharospirillaceae; genus Gynuella; species Gynuella sp. The sequence continues at coordinate 146,012 of NZ_JBNKSF010000059.1, forward strand.
TACCTGTTTGGTGGCACCGGCTGGGTTAGTCATTGGACCCAATATGTTGAATATGGTTCGGGTTTTCATTTCTTTGCGTGGACCAATGGTGTGTTTCATGGCGGGGTGGTGCAATTGGGCAAACATAAAACCAACGCCTACCTGATCCACGCAGCGGCTCACCTGATCCGGAGTCAGGTCAATTTTTACCCCGGCCTGCTCGAGAACGTCTGCACTGCCGCTGTTGGAAGAAGCACTTCGATTGCCATGTTTGGCGACCTTGCCCCCAACTGCCGCGACCACAAATGATGCTGCGGTGGAAACATTGAACAGGCTGGCACCGTCACCACCAGTACCGCAGGTGTCTACCATATGTTCATGGTTATATGTGACTCCGGTAGAGAGTTCCCGCATGACTTCGACAGCTGCAGCGACTTCGTCGACGGTTTCGCCTTTCATGCGCAGAGCAATCAAGAAGCCGCCAGTCTGGGCTGACGTGGACTCGCCAGTCATGATCAGACGCATTACGCTTTGCATTTCTGCTCGGCTTAAGTGTTGAAGGGAGACGACTTTGGCAATGGCTTCCTGCATGTTCATAGGGCGCTACTCTTTAGTTGTTTGTTTTCATGGATTTTCAGGAAATTAGCTAATAACGCGTGACCGGACTGAGTCAAAACCGACTCAGGATGAAACTGCACTCCGACAATCGCGTGGGATTTATGGGCGATGCCCATGATTTCATTAGGTTGATCATGCTTATCGGCGGTCCAGGCGGTCATCTCCAGGCAATCGGGAAGACTATCAGGCGCGATCACCAGCGAATGATAACGAGTGGCCTGAAAGCCATCTTCCAGTTTATTGAACAGGCTTGTCTGGTGATGAAATATCCTGGAAACCTTACCATGCATAATCTGTCTGGCTTTAACGATTTGTGCGCCGAAATGCTGGCCGATGCATTGGTGACCCAGGCAGATACCAAGGATTGGAATTTGCCCGGCAAAATGTTTCAAAGCCGGAATTGAAATGCCGGACTCTTTGGGTGTACAGGGTCCGGGAGAAATCACCAGTCGGTCAGGTTTCATTGCAATTAATTCTGCGATTCCGTACTGATCATTTTTGACCACAGTCACTGTCTCACCCAACTCCTGGAAATACTGAACAATGGTGTAGGTAAATGAGTCGTAGTTATCGATCATCAGTAACATGTCGCAAATATGGGTCCGTATATCATTCAAAAGATGTGATTGACTATAAACCAAATTGTTATAGCATACTAGTACATGAAAACACTAGATCATTACACCGCTGACTTGATTGAGTATCTACTCGCCGTCACAACACCTGATCAGATGGAACAGGCGTTAAGGGAGCTGTTGACCCCAGCAGAGTTTACTGAAATCACCAAACGACTACAGATATTCAAAATGCTGGAAGCGGGTGTGTCACAAAGGAAAATAGCAGAAGAGCTGGGTGTTGGAATTGCCACGGTTTCCCGAGGTGCCAGAGCCCGGAAACTCGACTACGAATGAGAATAGATATGGCCAAATCACCCCCCAAAATTGAACTGCCGCGTAAGCCGAAATACCAGAAAATTACTGATGACTGTAATTATTTTGAGCTGTTCAAAAAGATCGATAAACAGTTTGAGACCTGTTTTATTCTAGAATCCCTCGGAGAAGAAAGTTACGTTTCACGGCATACCATTATTGGCTTCGATCCGGAGCTGATCATTTATGCTCAAGGGCAACAGCTCCATATTGCGGATAAGCAAGAGAATGTGGAAACGTATGAGAGTGATAATCCCTATTACTTGCTCCGCGATATCATGCCGCAGGATGTTTTGGCGCGACAGTATGCCGGTGGTCTGGTTGGTTATCTTGGTTACGATGCGATGGGTTACTTTGAGCCAAGTCTGACACTTAAAACCAACGAAAGTTTTGATGCTTTCAAATTCGGTTTATATAAAGACGGTCTGATTTACGACAAAATGACCGGCGAGTTGATCTACTTCTACTATCACAATAGTCGTATTGATCTGGTTAAACAATTACTGGAACAACCCTACGATGGAAATGGCCCGTTACAGGTTATTCCCAATGGTGAAACCATGACTCGCGAACAGCATGAATCTGCTGTTCTTAAAGTCAAACAGGATATTGTCGATGGCAAAATATTTCAGTGTGAAGTGGGCTTTAAAAAACGCTTTAGGCTGACTGGAGATACCATCAATATCTATGAACGTATGCGGGAGATCAATCCGTCGCCGCAGATGTTTTATGTGAAGTTTGCCGAGCAAAAAATCATCAGTGCCAGCCCTGAGCTGTTGTTTCGGGTACAGCAGGGCGAAATGGAAACATTTCCACTGGCGGGTACTACACGACGAGGAACCACTCCACAGGAGGATGTTCAGCTGGCGCGAGTGCTGTTGAATGATCCCAAGGAAATTGCCGAGCACAATATGCTGGTCGATCTGCATCGCAATGATATTGGCAGGGTGGCTCGATTTGGTACGGTAAAAGTTCGTAATCTGATGGATATCAAGCGTTACAGCCACGTTCAGCACATCAGCAGCGAAATCGTCGGCATCATGGCTGAATCTGAGGATATGTTTTCTGCCCTGGCGAGTAATTTCCCGGCTGGGACGCTCACAGGAGCTCCGAAGATTGAAGCGATGAAAATTATTAATGATCTGGAGACAGACGGCCGTGGTCCATATGGTGGTGCTGTTGGACAGTTTTCTTTCAATGGGGACTGTACCTTTGCGATTCCCATTCGGACAATTTTTGTCAATGGCGAAAATGCCTATGTGCAGACATGTGGTGGTAATGTTTTTGATTCCAATCCGGCAGACGAGTATCTGGAAATACAACGTAAGTTTGCCGGTACCCGCAGTGCACTGGAGCCTTACGTTCCTGAACAATATAAGGAGCTTCTATAATGAATGTGCTGATCATTGATAATTATGACTCCTTTACCTATAACCTTTATCAATATATCGGCGAGATTCTGACCTCTGATAAAAATCAGCGCAGGATTCAGGATTTTTCGATTACAGTAAAACGTAATGATGAGCTGAGCCTGGAGCAAATCACCGCTTTAAATCCTGATCGGATCATTATATCTCCAGGACCCGGGTCGCCAGACGATGAGCAATACTTTGGTATTTGTGCAGCAGTGATTCGCGAGCTTGGACCGAGTATACCGTTGCTGGGGGTATGTCTGGGAATGCAGGGGATTGTTTATGTTTATGGCGGCCAAGTAGTCAAAGCACCGTTGCCCATGCATGGAAAAACCAGTCCGATTCAACATGATGGCAAAGGGGTGTTTAAGAATATTCCTGATCAGCTGGAAATCATGCGCTATCACTCTCTGATTGCTGAGTCAGAAAGTCTGCCTGACTGTTTGGCCGTTACCGCTGCTGTTGGAAGTTTGGAATGCAAGGATTTTACTGACCTGGAAAAAATACGTGCTGGCGGAAGTTTTGAAATAATGGGTGTCAAACATAAGGATTATCCTATCCATGGTATTCAGTTTCATCCGGAATCATTTGCCACAGAAGGCGGTAAAGAGTTGATTCATAATTTTTTATATCTGGATCATTGATCGTATTGATCCGGGTCTTTGTCCTGAGGTTATTGGTATTACAGGAATATGCCGTCTCTGCTCATTGCCTAACCATCAGAAGGATCGTCCTGGTTCTCCTGATGGTCATTCAAAAAGTATTTAGGGAACCTCTGAAAACTGTCCTATTTTCGCGCAGGACGTTCAGCCCCAGTCTCACATCCTCATTTACGCCTGTAAATTGCGGTGTTGCGAGTGGTGCTTCCTCGCCTGCATCAAAACGATTCCTATTTTTCATAGGCCCCTTAGAGGAATGGTGCTAATTCCACTGAAATTATCTGAACGATCCTCTCAGTCGCAGTAGTTTTCGGGCACATATCCTTTAAATTGCTTAAAATAATTTCGCAATTCCAACTCATCCTCTTCAATATTTCCAGTGGCATGGAACAGCTCTCCAAGTTCTATACGTTTTTGGCCAAAGTCGAAACCAATTGGAAAAATGGGAACATTGGCTGCATGGGCAATACGGATAAAACCGGTTTTCAACTTTTCAGTCTTTTTCCGGGTGCCTTCAGGAGTAATAACCAGCAGCAGTTTGTCGTGCTGTTTGAATGATTCTACCAGCTGTTCGACAACGCCCTCAGGAGAGATTCGGCAAACCGGAATGCCTCCCCAATGGTTGAACAGGTATTTAGCAGGCCAGAAGAATAACGAATCCTTACCTATCCAGTGAATACGGGTGCCGATGGCGAATTTGGCAAAAATGCCCACCAGAAAATCCATGTTTGAAGTATGGGGAGCTATCGCCAATATTGCTTTATTCGTCGCTGGAAATGCTCCATTGATAGACCACCCCATGGCACCAAATACTGATTTCCCAAACCACCGGGTAAAACTGTTGCCCACGCGCGGATAGCAGTCCGGAATCTCCGGAATAATATTGTTATTATGATTCACAACTATCTCTCTATGCACTGATACTGCTTGAATTGAAAAAATGCTTTAGAGCTTTAAACAACAATAATGGGTCTTTGGCTCCGGCAGTTTCCCGAATAGAGTGCATGGCAAATGTAGCAACGCCCACATCCACAGTATTGATACCAAGGTTGGTTGCTGTGATTGGGCCGATGGTGGAGCCACAGCCCAGGTCAGAGCGAACGACAAACACCTGAACTGGAACATCAGCTTGTTGGCAGATGTGTCTGAACAGTGCCTGGCTCGTACTGTTGCTGGCATAGCGTTGGTTGGCATTTATTTTAATCACCGGACCATTATTCAGAATCGGTTGATGATCGGGCTCATGCCAACTGGCAAAGTTCGGATGGACGCCATGTGCATTATCCACTGATATCATCAGCGAACGACTGATCGTTTGAACAAATGCCTCAGCGCTGTCGCCAATCCACCTTTCCAATACCTGCTTCAAAAATGGGCCATCGGCGCCGGATGCAGAAGCACTACCGACCTCTTCATGATCATTGAACACAATCAGCGCCGGCTGGCTGGTGTCGGAGTCGATAAAGCTTTTCATGCCAACGAAGCAACTCAGCAGATTATCAAGTCTGGCGCTGGCGATAAATTCTTTGTTCAGGCCGATTTCTGCGGGTAACTGGGTATCGTAGAAAAACAGTTCCCAGTCCAGTACTTCCTCCAGAGTATCATCATCGATCTGATCTGTGAGCAGGGATTCGAAGCTGAAATTTTCGCTATTGGCTATCTGTGCAAGAATAGGTGGGAGGTCAGTTTGAGAGTTTATCTTTTTGCTTTCATTCTGGGTCCGGTCCAGATGGATCGCAAGGCTGGGGATAATGGCAATCGGCATGCGAAAATCAACCAGAGCACTTTTTAGCAAGCCTTTGTCGGTCTTGTAGCTGACTCTGCCAGCCAGAGACAGATCACGGTCAAACCATGGATTGAGCAAAGCACCGCCATATACTTCAACGGCCAGTTGCAGATATCCTTTATTAATGGTGACTGGAGAAGGTTTTACCTTAAGTGCAGGACTGTCGGTATGTGCTCCCATCATGCGGATGCCGGTTTCCAGAGGATTATGACGCCCGGTATGAAACGCAATCAGGCTGGAATCATTGCGGGTCGTAAAATATTTGCCTTCCGGCGCAAGGTGCCATGAATCTTTCTCATCCAGGCGGACATACCCGGCTTTGAGTAGCTGTTCGGTCGCTTGCTGTACCGCGTGAAAGGGAGTGGGAGATCTGCCCAGAAAATCCAGTAACTCCTGGACCACAAGTAAATCAGACATAGAAAACTAACTGCCTCGAGTGTACAAAACTCGGTATTGTACACTGTTGGCAGCAAACCGGTATTGCTGGAAGCTCAACGTCGGGCGTTGGTCGAGTCAAAGATTTTGTCGGCATTTGCTTCGACAAACCCTTTGAACATTGAGCCATCGGCTTGGGGATAACGGCGGGCGAATTCATAAAAACAGGTAGGGATCTGATGAATTGAGCCATCGCCAAATGTTATGTCCTGGTGGCTGGCCATGGTTGATGATTGTTCCAGTAACACCTCTGGGGAGCCTTTGATTTTGGCTCCAGTGGTATTCAACTCATAGTCCAGTGATTCAACAAAATCGTTCACCTCTGGCAGAGTCTGTAGGCTTTTAAGCTTGTGAACCGCGACTGTAAAGTGGTTGGCTCTTAATCCAAAAACACTCAACCATGCGGCGTATTCACTTTCCGCCAACAGGCTTTGATACGTTTGGTAGTCGGGGCATTGCCAATGGCGGCCTGAATAAAACACGCTGGCATCTGTAATCGTGCCTGGGTCAATCTGATCAGTCAGGGAGCGGATTATCTTCTGGGCAGGGGCGGACAGTTGATCCGTCAGCAGTTCACTTAGAAAAATCAGTGGCTGATCTTCATTCTGGTGAATATAGCTCCAGGCATTGAGCTTTTTGGCAGAAAAATGATATTGCTCGTTACGCTGATAACCGAGATCGAATAAAAACGGTTCTATTTTCTCCAGTTCAATAGCGGAATGTTTAAATGTTCTGAACGCTACATGGTCGTTGATGACCTGATCACCACGTTGCTGGAATGCCTGCTGTATGGCATCCGCCTGTGGGGTCATACGGACATAGTCATTCCATAGATTGACAAAAAACTCAGTGATATTCATTTTGTTTTCCTGGTTTTTGGTAAAAATAACAGTTTAGTGTAATCACCAGTCAGATGATTTACATGTTCGGCTGATTTGTTTTTACAGGTGCGACATTTATAGCTGAAAGTCAGTACTGCGGACGATATACACCGGTGGCGATGGGGGAATGTTGCCCTGATTCTGATGTAACCAGGGCAGGCATGTTTCGGCTTATGCCTGTGCCAGTTTCCTGCGCTGCTGTCTGTGATGGTGGATACCGTCATAGCTGAATATACAGAGTGCTGTCCAGATAAACCCAAACGTCACACCTTTAGACAAAGTAAATGCTTCACCAAATACAAATACTGCCAGTAAAAACATCACACTGGGGGCAATATATTGGAAAAAACCCATGGTGCTGTAATTAAGGCGTTTGGCGCCTGCGGCGAATAAGATTAATGGGATGCTGGTAAAAGGACCGGCCAGTATCAGCCATATGTTCAGCTGCCATGAGTTGTCGAGCATATTGAATGTCTCATTGTGATCATTCCAGAACACATACATGACCGCCGGCAACAACAGGATCAATGTTTCCACAAACAGGCCTGTCTGAGCATCGATCTGTACCTGTTTGCGGATCAGGCCATATACCCCGAAGCTCATGGCCAGCGCCAGAGAGACCCAAGGCAGTTTGCCGAATGCAATCAGTTGTATGGCGACTCCAGAGAAGGCGAGTGCAACAGCAAACCACTGCAAACGACGCAGTTTTTCCTGTAAAAACACCAAGCCTAACAGGATGTTCACCAGCGGGTTGATGTAATAGCCCAGGCTGGCATCCAGCATGCGGTCATGTTGGATGGCCCAGATGAAAATCAGCCAGTTGGTGGCAATCAGAGTACTGGAAAGCAACAGCGTCATCAGTTTGTGGGGGGTGTGCAGGATGGTACGCAGACCGCTCAGGTTTTTAAAAAACACCAGCAACAGACCGGTAAATATAATGCTCCAGAATATCCGGTGGATCAGAATTTCCTGTGCCGGTACGTGTTTCAGCACTTTAAAATAAATGACCAGAAATCCCCACATGCCGTAGGCTGACAGGGCAAATAAAACGCCGCTCTTTTGATTGCTCATAAGCATTTCCTAAATCGTAAGGTCAGAAAAAAGTGCTGGTTTTTGAGACAGGATGGTGTTCATTTTTTCCAGTACCACCCTGAGGTTATCAAAGCTGATTTTGCCGCCGATGCAAAAACGTACCGCTTGTGGGGCTGCATATTGACCAGCAGCAAAGACTTCGGCCGTTTTAACTCGAATACCTTCTGCATCCAGGGCTTCCATAAATGTGGCTGCACGCCAGTGTCCAGGTAATTTCAGCCAGACGTTAAAGCCATGGTTCTGGGTTAGATTGAAATCACCTAGCCACTCCCGGGTCAGCGCATGTCGACGTTCCAGTTCGCGGAACTGTTCCTGGCGGATGGCTGCCAACGACCCATCCATGATTAATTGGCTGGCCAGTTCCGCCAAAATAGGAGAGGACATCCAGTTTGTTGAGCGGACCGCAGAACCAATTTGGGAAACCAGTTTGTCCGGTGCATGGATTACCCCCATACGCAGCCCACCTCCAAAGACTTTGGAAAGGCTCGAAATCAGAATAGTACGTTCAGGTAGAACGGTATGAAACGAAGGGGCGTCAGTCGGACCAAGCGCACCGCCCTGAGTATCATCATCAATGATCCAGATATCATGCTGGCGGCATATATGTGCCAGCGCAGTGAGTCGTTCTATACCCATCGTAACTGGAATGGGGTTGGCCATTCTCGAGGCAACGTAAAGAACTCTTGGCCGATATCGTTGACATGCCAGAGATAATGCTTCGGGTGTCAGACCACGGTCATCAAACTCCAGTCCGATCAGTTTTAAATGCAAATGATGGGCAGCACTGATGAAGCCGGGGTAGCTCAGTCCTTCACAGATGACCGTATCTCCGGGTTGAGTCAGTGCCATAAGGCTGGAGAAAAAGCCATGCTGTCCACCACTGGTAATAATCATGTTGTCAGGGCGAATATTTTCAATACCACAATGCTGCAGCCATTGCATGAATGCCCGGTTGTGACGCTGCAGACCATTCACTGGATGGTAATCCAACAGCTCGGTCATCAGGCGGTGATCGGATTGTATCTGTTTCATCGCCTGTTCAAGGATCTCCGGCTGGCGTCCTGACAATGCCATGCTGTAGGTCAGGTTCAACTGATCACTTTCCAGAGTCTCTGTGTAGTAAAACAATGAAGAGTCGTTGTTGTCGCGTACGTAAGTGCCGCTGCCCACTTTACTGGTCAGCAGTTGTCGGCGCTCGGCCTCGGCATACCCTCTGGTGATCGTGCCCACAGTTACGTTCAGCTGATCGGCCAGGTACCGATGAGTGGGTAATTTTTCACCCGGCAGCAGTTCTCCGCGCTGAATAGCCTGTTCTATGGCGTCCGCCAGAGCTTTATATTTTGGGCCTTCGAAGGCCTCTAGCGTTGATATGTTGAATGTCATGGTGACAAAAAAAAGGTTGACCCTATTGATTAGCTGAATACGATAATATTGTACCGATTGAATATGGTCAATTTCTTATTTTGTATGCATACAATTCTAAAGGGTGGTAGGTCACTATGACACGCAGAATGTTTTATGAAGACGCTTACCTGAAACAGCTCAAAACCAAAATTGTGGCTATAGAACCATCTGAAGGTCAGTGGCAACTGATTACCGCAGAAACTATTTTTTATCCTCAGGGGGGAGGCCAACCCGGTGACCGGGGGTGGTTACTGCTGGAGGATGGAAAACGTATTGAAATCAGCAATACCCGCTACAGTACGAATAGACAGCATATTATTCATTATCTCGATGATGTCTCTACAGCAGGACTGGCCGCTGGCACTTGTGTAACGCTGGAGCTGGACTGGGAGCGCCGTCATCGTTTGATGCGTATGCATACTTCCATGCACTTAATGTGTTCAATCATACCTGCTCCGGTGACCGGAGGTGGTGTGAACGAGCGGCAGAGTCGATGTGAATTTGATGTTCAAACATCTGATTGGGATAAGGAGCAACTGACCCGTCAGTTAAATGAGCTGGTCGAGGCGGCTTTACCCGTATCAATTTCGTACATCACTGAACAGCAGCTGGATGATAATCCTGAGCTGGTCAGAACCATGAGTGTTCAGCCGCCGCGTGGTTTTGGCGACATACGAATGATCCGGGTGGGTGAAGGTATTGATTATCAACCCTGTGGAGGAACTCACGTTGCAAATACAGAAGAAATTGGTCGCGTAAGAATTACCGGTATCAAGAGCAAAGGCAAACAAAATAAGCGTTTCAATATCGAGCTGGAGGACTGACAGATGAAGTTGCCGATTTTTCAAGTGGACGCATTTACCGATCAGGTGTTTAAAGGTAATCCTGCTGCGGTAATACCACTTTATTCCTGGTTGTCTGATGTGCAAATGCAGAAGATTGCAGCAGAAAACAATTTGTCAGAAACCGCCTTTTTTGTGCCTTCGAATGAGGGCTTTCATCTTCGCTGGTTTACGCCGGGTTATGAGATTGAACTATGTGGACACGCAACGCTCGCAACGGCTCACGTACTGTGGCATGAGCTGAATTATCAGCAACTGGAGCTGCGTTTTCAGACCAAAAGTGGTGAACTGGTTGTCAGCAAAACCGGATCTCAATATCAATTGGATTTCCCGGAAAAAACGCTTCGATCGTTTGAATTATCACCTTCATTGCGGGAAATGATTCATGCCAATCCTATTGAGGTCTTGGAAAACCGGAAAATAATGGTGGTGCTTGAAAATGAGCGACAGGTCGCCGATTTCTGCGGCAGTTTTTTAGGTCTGGATATTCAGGATGGCATTATCCTGACAGCTCCGGGTGATCAGTCCGGGGTCGATTTTGTGTCGAGGTATTTTGTCAATCCTGCCAGTGGCATCAATGAAGACCCTGTGACTGGATCAGCTCATTGTCTGCTAATTCCCTATTGGAGTCAGCGGTTAAATAAAACACAGCTGACAGCCAGACAAATTTCAAAACGTTCTGGCGATTTGTTGTGTCAATTGCGTCACGGACGGGTATTGATGACAGGCTCTGCAGTGACTTATCTGTCCGGTAATATTCATTTGGAGCAGGACTGATGGAATTGTCTTATCTGTTGTCGGTTATGCTGTTTGCATTTACCGTCACCATTACTCCCGGTCCTAATAATTTGATGTTAACCGCGAGTGGAGTTAATTTTGGCTTTTGCCGCACGGTGCCGCATTTGCTCGGCGTGATATTTGGATATTCGCTGTTGTGTGTTGCGGTTGCATTGGGACTTGGTGCATTGTTTGTCCGGTTTCCAATGTTGCACGGTGCTCTGAAGATAGTGGGGGCTGTTTATCTTCTCTATTTGGCGTGGAAAATTGCAATGTCAGGTCGAATTGTAGGAGATGGTCAGAATGAACAACCCATGACCTTCTGGCAAGGAGCTGTTTTTCAACTGGTTAATCCCAAAGGCTGGACTATGGCTGTCACTGCTATATCGGCGTTTACTCTTGAAGGCGAAGAAGTTGTAATCAGTCTCGTAACCGTAGTGGTCTGTCTGGCATTGGTGTCATTGATATGTTGCAGTTGCTGGGCACTATTAGGTACTCAAATCAAACAGTTTCTGACCAGTCACCGGGCGTTGCAAATTTTCAATTATTCTTTGGCGTCAGTGACTGCTGGCAGCGTGTTATTGATTATTTGAAAACGCTGCTTCCATAAGTTCAGACAGGTCGTCGTTTTTCTGATAAAGGTGTTTTTTCTTGGAAACCAGAAACTCCTTAGGAATATAAGGGCTCTAAGAAAAGAAAGTCCGTTCATCAGCCCAGGATGATTTAAAAAGTGGGCTGATTTGGACCCTGATTTCTGTATTTTGATGTTTGTAATCATGATAAGTTATTTCGTCCTGGTTTTCAGGACGAGGTGGTCTTGACTCTAGAGGTTGTGCTTCCTATTGTCTCGTTTTTAGATGAGAAAACGGACATGTTTGGTCAGACAAGTATTATAGTTGCTTTTCTGTTACTCGGCTCAGCCTTGATCTCGGGATGTGACGGTAAATTGGTGGCAACTGTTGATGCAGCAGGTGCTCCTGAAGTTCCCATCTCTAATACCAGAGTCCTTATGCACCCCGGGGCTCCACTTACACTCACTGATCTTGAGACCCTCAAGGCGTATGTTGATGAAGGCAGGGAGCCATGGAAATCAGCTTTCGGTCTATTAGCGCAAGATGGTAAGGCCCAGATCACCTACGTTATGGGAGGACCGTTTGAGAAAGTCAGTCGTAGTCCCAATGAGAATCTATGGCCCTGGCGCAATGATGTGGTCGCAATCTGGAATCTCGCGCGGATGTGGTATTTCACCCAGAATGACGACTATGCAATTAAGGCACACGATATTTTGCTTGCCTGGGCTACCACTCAGACAGAGTTTTCGGGTCGTGAATCAATGCTTGATCTGGGCGATTATGCGTATATGTTGGTGGGCGGTGCTGACATCTTGCGTGGTACATGGTCTGGCTGGACGAAGACTGACACCGCAACCGTTAAAAAATATTTCAAAGAAGTCCTGATACCGGCCTCAAATCCCTATGGCGAGCATCAGTTCGGGGCTGCCAATAAGGGGGCACTGGCGCTCGTTTCGCTAGGACTGATGGCAATTTTCAATGACGATATCGATATGTTGAACAAAGTTGTCTATCAGGCCCGGACACTGGCTCATATCGGACTGCGTAACTCCAACGACATTGGTATGTTAGGAGACTATCTGCGTGATCAAGGGCACGCCCATGGCCAGTTACGGGCTCTAGTCATGCTTGCTGAAGCGCTCTGGAGTCAGGGGATCGACATCTATTCCGACTTTGACAATCGCCTGTTGTCAGCGGGTGAATATTTCGCCAGAGTCAATGAACTTGTCTCCACGACGGCTCTTCCTTTCGGAACGACCGATGCATACTACATCGCCGATAACACCAACAGAGGTTGGCGTGGCGGCGGTGGCGGTAATATTCCGTTAAACCAGATTTATAACGCCTACGTTCTTCGCAAAGGCCTGCAGGCTCCTTTCATTGCTCAAAGGCGTCTGTGGATGCCGGTCGACAGTAACAGCTTTATGTTTTTCAAGGATGCTGACTCCTCGACGGCCACACCAGCACCTGGGCTCTCCATTCCGTCCACCACGTCCATCACAACGGGATTCAGTCGTATTGATATCGGAGGAGCTGTCCCTGCCGGCAAAGCCAACTACGAGAGTGGATTAGGCTTATGGAATGTGGAAGGAGGTGGCAATGAGATCTGGTCTGCAAATGACAGTTGTCACTTTGTCTATAAGGCGATCAGTGGTAACAGTGCCATCATTGCGAAAGTGGAGTCAGTAGAGAACACCAGCCTTTCTGCCAAGGCGGGAGTAATGATACGTACCAGTCTGGAGCAGGGTGCACCACGCGCCTGGATGGCTGTTTCCAACAGAGGCCAGGTTGAACAAAATATGCAGAATCTGAGTGTGTATGGCGGTACCAACTACGGCAACAAAGCGTTGGATATCCCCAGTTCCAACTCCTCGTACTGGGTAAAGCTTGAGCGTATTGGAAATATTATTACCGGTTATATTTCGCCTGACGGCACAAACTGGGCGGCTACGGATGTTGGTCGCATTAATGCCCCCGTGCCCGACACAATTTACGTCGGTTTGGTGGTTTCCTCGGTTGCCAATGGTACTTTGAATCATTCTACTTTTAGTCATGTTCAAATAACGGGGGGTGATGGGGAAGCGCTGAGTGTTAGTCCCACAGCTCCTGCTGTCGTTATTGCCTCTCCGGGAGACAGTATGGTTCCCCTGCGCTGGCAGTCATCATTTGGAGCTGTCAGTTACACAGTCCATCGTGCTACCTCTAGCGGCGGCCCTTATTCAACGATTGCCTCGAACATCAAGGGCAGTCGCTATATGGATACTTCGGTAACGAATGGTACAACCTACTACTACACCGTTACTGCGACTAACTCCGCCGGTACGAGTGACCTTTCTCCCGAAGATAGTGCCACACCAGCTCGTCAACTAGTCAACCTTGCAACTGATGGCATTGCCAATGACAGCGCCAACAACCAGACTAATGCCAGCCGGGCTTTCGACCAGAACTCCGGGACTGAGTGGTTTTACCAGGGGGTAAGTGGCTGGCTGGAGTATGACCTCGGGCAGCAGGAGATTGTGCGGCGTTATAGCCTCATCAGCGCTTCCGACAAGGTTTCGCGTGATCCGAAGGATTGGCAGCTTCAGGGATCTAATAATAATTCCACCTGGACCACTCTCGACACGCAACGTAATCAACTGTTTGCCGAGCGTTTCGAAATGAAGATATACACAATCACTAGTCCGGTCCCTTACCAGTACTACCGGCTTAATATTTCTGCGAATAACGGCGACACTGGCTTCGTTGATCTTGGTGAATTGGGTTTGTTCGCTGATGTGCCGCAGTGATTGCTGTTATCGGTGGACGTAGGTAATCGAGCAGATAATCTTCAAAGCCGGTTGCTAAGTCAGGCGATGAAAGGGGCATCGCCATGAACCTCAAATTATGAATCTTGTAAGTTTTGCAAACTCTGTAAAACTCACAGATAGAGGGGGGTCAGAAAAACCATTGACGGCACGTGTAATCTGCTTACTATTTTTTAATCCGAAAATATTAGTGAGCAGGTGCCATTTTGAGTATTGAAGCCGAACTGAAAAAGCTGAATAAAACCAAGCTAGTGTTTCTCGTGGATCAGCTCTATGGAATATATGGTGATATAGATGAAATCATTGAGCGACACCTAGCCGCAGCGGCAGAGGGTCATGATAGGGATTCACTGGCTTCAGCTATCCAACAGCAATTGACTCAGTTTCGAGAAGATTCGGCTTTCTTTGATGTTTATAGCAGCAAAGGCTATACAACATACCTGCAGAGCCTATTGGCAGATATTGATAATTTACTACGTCCTCAGGATCCACAGCAGGCGTTACAGGCGACCGAACAGTTCCTCTGGTTACATTCAACCGCGCTGGAGTCGGTTGACGATTCTGACGGAGAAGTGGGGGATGTTTTCAGGGAAGCTGTGTCACAATGGCTGAAGATTGCCTGTGAGGTTCGCAGTCGCCAAGCTGATGCGGAAAATTGGACAGAAAAACTACTGTCCTTTTTTAACGCTAATGACTATGGCGTATTGGATGATGTTATTCGTGACAGCAGTGATCTGTTAACGACAAATGAACTCACCCAACTTGCCTGGCGTTTTGAAACTGACCTCAAAAAAGCACTGAAAACAAATGGGCAAAAAGGCTACAACTTCAAAGCTGCTCACGCCAGTATCGGTATGCGCTCTGTCGCTGAAGCATTAAGCAATATGGAGCTGTACGAAAAATCCTGCCTGCTGTTCAGTCCGCACCCTAATACACAGCAATTGCAAGAGGTGGTCGCGTTTGCTTTGGCAATTGGTGAATTTGACCGCGCGTGGTATTGGTTGAATAAACCGATCTGGAAGGATGACCCCTTACGCTTTAAGAAACTTCGTAACTCTCTTCTGGCGCTGCAGGGAGACAAGAAAACACTCAAAAAAAATCTGGCCGAAGACTTTCAACAAAATCCCAATGCACTGACGCTTCAAGATTATTGGAAGGTGGCTAATAAAACAGAACGAAAAGCACTCTATCAACAAATGCCCAAATGGACCGAATCCGCTCATGCTCTGCATGATGCCGTCAGCATGGCATTTATCGTTGGGCATCACGATCTGGCAGAAAAGCTGTTGCTAAAAAATAAACAGGCCTTGACGGATTGCTATTATGGTTTGCATCTGAACTGGCTGGAACAATTGGACGAAAAAAAACATCCGTTGGGTTGTATTGCCTGTTATCGATGTTTACTCAACGATGTTCTGCAGCAGGGTAGGAGCAAAGCTTACCGGCATGCGGCTGATTATTTTCAAAAACTGCTGATACTCGATAAGCACATATCGAATTACAAAAATCTGGATGACGCACAAAGCTACATTCATCGATTACAGGCAGCCCACTGGCGTAAACGTTCCTTCTGGGAGCTGGCGGGGTATCCAAATAAGCCCAGACAAACGACAGTATAAAATACACTGCCAAGGTTACCTTGCAGATGAGGCTGTGATGACCAATACATGGTTTAAACCTGGGAGTCTGCCATGAAGCGACCTACTCTCTACATCTTTTCCGGTCTGCCTGGATCTGGCAAATCAACTTTGGCACAACGGCTGGCTGCCGAAACAGGTGCTGTCTATCTACGAATTGATACGATTGAGCAGGGAATCAGAGATCTCTGTCATTATGATGTTTCCAGTGAAGGGTACCGATTGGCGTATCGTATCGCCGCAGATAATTTACAGCTGCAGCTCAGTGTGATTGCTGATTCCTGCAATCCAATCAAACTCACCAGAATGGAATGGCATGAAATTGCGCATGCCAGTGATGCTGAATACGTGGATATAGAAATAATCTGTTCTGACCCGGTGGAGCATAGAAAACGGATTGAGCTGCGGATGCCCGATGTGCAAGGATTGACCTTACCTAACTGGGCACAAGTGCTGAGTCGGGAATATCATTCATGGCAGAATGCTATATTGACGATAGACACAGCAAATAAATCCATTGATGGCAGCTATAAGGAATTGCGGCAGGCCCTGGGCGAATAACCGGCAAAAACGATCAATAGTGGATACTGCTCCCGCCCTGTTCCACACCTGGAATCATCTGCAAAAATACTCAATAGCAAATACCTTTAGCGGACTCGGTAGTACGCAGCCAGATATTTCAGTAACTGTTGGTTTTGAAGTAATCAGGGTTGCTCTGGTTCGGAAAAGTGAATTATTATTAAAAGTATATGTTAAATATGTTGCCAGGAGACGGAAAAATAGGTCTTGACTGGCCTTAAGAGCAAAAAAATTATAAGAAACACCTAAGGAACCTCTGAAAAATAGGAATCCTTTTAGTGCAGTAGGCAAGGAAGCAACCTCGCAAAATCGCAGTTTACTTGAGTAAACGAGGATTCGAGAGGGCGCCGCCTACAGATGGAACTGACAACGTCTTGCGCAAAAATTAGACCATTTTCCAGAAGTTCCCTAATGATGCAATGAGATAAAGTGAGCATGGAAATGTTCGAAGTTCTGAGAATCATATTGCCTGTGGATGGGCATATAAAATGCAGAACGCTAGTAAGAGTTTGCCGGTCAATACGAACTGTCATGTAAAAATAGTACGATAGAAGACCATTTTAAATGGGTCTTTATGTCGTTGTTGCTGCTCTGAGGGGTCAAGCAATCCATCGGGCATGTCGCACGGCCAGGTGCAGAGTTTGTGCAGATAAGCAACTATTGTAAGAAATGCACCAAATTAAAAACTCACTGAAGCCTATTTCACCTGTTATTTAGATGTTAACTAAAATAATCCTATGAAAAAGTGGAAAATACATTCCAGACCTCCTTTGAATGAATGTCCCAGGCATTATTGTTTTTGCTGGTGTCCGCCAGGAGCAGCTGCTGATTTGTCTGATAAAAAATACGGTTCTTTTGAAGAAGCGGTTAATTCTACGGAACGCATTATATTCCCCAACGGTGGATGTGCTGCTCCATTTGGTAAATGCCGGCGGGAAACCAAACGTCGTGAACATCCTGACAGATATGAACCGTTTGAACGTGTTCTTAGAAGTGAAGGGTTACCTGAATTATATTTTTGTGATCCGGAAAACCTGGACCAAGAGGATAGAAGGGAATACCAAAAAATGGCGGAACATATCTGGAGTGATTAAGTTTAACGGAACCTTGTTTAACCGATTTATTCTCTGAATGAATGACATTTTTTCGTGATTGAATGCTGACTTTCAATGAGGGTATGTGCTGTTTTTGCCTAATTATCGAACGGCATCCCCGTGATGAGTATTCCAGATATAAAAAAAATCGGTTGACTGGTTTCCGGGCGTAAAAGTGCCTGTTTTATTGTCTGATAACCCGTGGTTATGTGTTGTTTATGCCATTCACCACCCTTTCCTGACTCAGTGATCATGGTCCTTCCGTATGCGTACTACATACCAGATCATGGAACCTATGGCGGTTGTATATTTGCCGATAGCTGGATCAAAAGATCTCAAAATATACAATAAGCCAGTGAATGACGGCGCATACACTGGCTATGTCGATTTCAGATATTTCTATTTGATTAAGATGATATGGCTATCTGATTAATGTCTGTCATGGATTCGTGATCGAATCAAAAGAGCATCAATGCTTTTTAGCCATGGTATCGCATGCTATAGATATCATAATAAATAAAACCGCTACGAGTTGTTGTGTATTCTGCGGATACCTCTGAGTTTCGAATTTCCTGTACTAACAGGCTGGGTACACTATATTGGCCTGAGCCATATATAACCGCTACCTGTAAACTGAATAGGTCGTAGGAATAGGTCATTACCGGACCATAAAAATGCTTTCTGCCATACCCTGCTGGTGATAAGACTTTTACCCGATAATATCCGTTCTCATCAGTGGTGGTATAGGAAACCTGATCCGGGAGGTTGGCGATGCCATTTGATAAAGTAAACTGTAGCTTTGCACCAGCCAGTGGTTTTCCTTCTTTATTGATTGCCCGCCCTTTTACATAGGCGCTCTGATATATAGCAAAATACTGCCCATCGCCATAGTCTAGCCAATGGCCACCATATTGATCCGTCTCCATTTGAAGCGATAGCTGAGCCAGGTATTCGTGGGTACTTAAGGTATAAGGTTCGGTAGCAATAACATTATTAGTGGGTGAGTATACTTCCCAATAGTAGTTGCCAGCGGGAAGGGTCTGGATGTAAGCGTGGTCACTTTCAAACGGCTTCTCATATAAGCTCTGGCCCTTCTCATTAAAAAGAATTGCATTGTAGTCTCCACCAGTGATCGAAATCACCACGTTCTTTTGTGTTGACTGGGTAAATTTGAATATATCAATGTCGTAGTTGTTATCCAGGGCTGCGGTAATGTCGCTCATGGCCTCAACTTCGGTGGCTTGAGAGAAGCTGTCGTTTGGTTCATTTGCGTCATATTCTGTGGAAAATACAGTGCCAATATTAAAACTTTCACTGGATACCGTATCTTCAGCGACAACAACCATAATGTAGTCGCGTTTGTCAGAGTTGACTGCACTGATCTGCTGATGGGCAGCTCTTATTGTGGTTGAAGCGCCTTGTGATACATATTCTGAAGCCGATGCTCCAAGTGGCTTGCTGAAAAGAAAGACTTTGTATGTAACGGCCTCCGGAATATTGGAAGCAAACACCGTTACTTTTCCTGCTTCTGCTGAACTGAATAAATACCAGTGCTCGGGCGCATCTGCTGTCAGGACATCAATGTACTGGTTTCCTAAATTAATGTTGTACATTAGAGGGTCAGCTGATTCAGCTAGTTGACTGGTTTGTTTACGTAATTCGGCCGGGTTATGTCTGAGTTCCTGATAAATGTTTTTCCTTATTCTATCGATCGTCGTTCGAGATTCGGTGTTGATAGGTTTGTTCGTCAGTAGCTTGCCAGTAGAGAAGTCAGGGATCAGTGGTGGAGTGGCATAAGAATAAGTGGATTGCAATATGATGTAGCAGGAAGCTATCAATAGCGCTCCCATGCAGGAGAAATATCTCATGGTTTTTCCTTGAAAAGGTTATACATTTAGAAAGTAACGAGTGGTGACTACAGAAGTGGCTTTAGAGAATTCGTGACAAAAGAGCGCTTCAACGGGCGTTGAGAATATCAAATAAATATGAGAAGTATTACTCATTTCTTTTGGTTTGAATTTTTCGTGTGTTATTGCTATTCCATTTGGATGTGGAGTTATTAATCTTGTGGTTGTTTATGCCGACTGAACCGGTATCAGAGAAGATAAGGATAAATATCTGCATCTTCAATGCTGTGTCATTGCGAGGCTTTTGGGCGTTTTTTCTTAAAGGTACCACTGGTTTTTCAGCATCATCATTTAACACGGCGCCATCACCAGCGACGAAGTTATATCCTGTCGTCTTCTGTTTGATATATCTGTTGTTATCTTGGCCCGGTTGAGGGGAGATTGACCAGAGGCGCAAAAAAACAGCGGCTGCTTATGGAAATCATCCGTCATAGAGCCTTCATAAATATCCTTATCGTGGTTTGCCAAACAGGTTGTCAGTCCAGCGTGAGCCGGAGGCGATTTGCACCAGCTTTATGGGTTCTCATAATGGCCATGAGAACCCTTTTCCAGTGATCAGCTGGCAGAGCGCTATTCTGTTTGCTTCAGCGAGTTGAGCAGCCCTGTATATGTTTTAAGCATCGCGTTTAAATCAATATTCATTTCGGTCTGCCAGCTTTTGCCCAGGTCTGGAGTGCTGACAATGCTTCCATCGCTGCATAGAAAAAACAGCGTATTGGCGTTAGTCAGTTGTGGTATTAAGGTTTGGCAATAGGGATAAATCGGGTAATGAGATTGCCAGCTGTTGCGTTTTTGCACGTCTGCTTTTGAGGATGTCAGTATAAACCGCTGCGTACTATCCAGACGAGCAGAATAGGGTTTTCCGGAGGTGACAACCAGGCCGTTTTCGAGTATGGCAACTGGACTGACTTTCGCCTTACTATTGCTTTGTCCAGTCGTGCTGCGACTGATTTTCTGCCAACTGATGCCGTCGTCCACGCTAATGACCTGAGTGGCTTGCAGGCCCATGAGAGCAAATTTGTTGCCCGTCAATGTGCCGTCTTTCAGTTTTTGAACATTCCAGATTGCCGGGCTGGGTTGTGAGTCCCAGCTTTTTTCGGACTGATGATAACGGTAGTGCTTGTTGTGACTGATGATATGGAGGATATCGTCGCTACCGATAAACGCCGACACTTTTTCTTCCATGCCAGTGGACGCTGGGGCAACGAAATGGTTTACCTGCTCCCATGCCTCCTGAACATCAGTAAACTGATATACGTAGTAGTTTTGATCAGACCGGGTCAGAGCAAAGTGAGTATCCGGAGATGAGCCTAACCAGACGATAGCTTCTGTACGGGGGACTGGATGACTGCTGAACCAACTTCGATCCGGCATCAGTGTAAACAGCTGACCACGCTCACTACCAACGATCAGTCCTTGATCCGTCTCCAGTATTGCGTTCAACTGATCATTGGTGGGCAGACTGAAACTGTTCCAATGGTTATCCTGATCAATTATTTTAAGTTGACCGAGTTTGCCAAGCAGAGCACGCTGGTCTGACTGGTTCAGCCTGACGGCCTGACTGGCGTAAGCATTTTGTTTGACCAATGAGGCCAATTGGTTGCGCAGGTTATCCAGCGCATCCGGGTTCCAGGCGTTATTGTCAGGTTGAAAAGTGGACCTGTATTCCGGGTACTTGGTAAAGACGAAGTTGTGGAGATCCGTCTGTTCGGGTAAGCGGGTGACAAAGCCTTTGTCTGATGAACGCCACTCCCAGAATGCGGTTTTTTCGATATTGGACAGAGGCTGAAAGACCAGTGTTCCGAGATTGCTGACGGTACCATTGCTGACGTGGAACAGACCACTGGCTTGCATGACCGGCATGGAGATCCACATGGTGACATCTGAGTTTCCGTCGTAACTGAATAGTCTGGAGATCATATAGTCACCGGGAGGCAGACTGCCGACAAACAGCTGGCTGGTCTGAGTACCTTCTTTGGCCGGTGTCAGAGAATACACATCCGGCTTCCATTTCACCTGTTCCGGATCATAGGTTTCGTCTGCCTCTTCGGCAGCTTGCTGTACATCCTGTCGGGCAGCATCCAGGGGATCGACTCTGAGCGCGATGACTTCTGTCCAACCGTTATGTTTTTCTGATAAACGGTGGGTGTTATTTACCACTTCAAGAACGACCAGTCCCTGTTCTTTTCCCAGCATTGTCTTCGGGTCAATTGTAGCAGGTTGAATCGTCGTGCCACTGCAGCCGGCCAGCCAGATAAACAGGATTGATAAAAACGGCAAGCGAAACATGTACTCTCCTGGGTATTCGAAAACTATTCTGGTCATGTTAATGGATAGCGCCATGAAATACAGGAATTCGGCTTAAAAAGCTGACTCTTAAGCGCTGGTTGTGAAACGACATGGAATGTACTGATTTGTGCAGCAAGCGGGTGGCTATCTGGGATGGAAACAGGCAGAGCGTCTTTTTCGACACTCTGCCGCAAATACCTGTTCGGTTTACAGGGCCGTCGGTAACAGACTTGCCAGTACACACCAGCCAATAGCAACGAGGGGCGATACACGCCAGATCCGCAAAAGTCCAAAGGCAATGATACAAATGGCAAAATCCTGTGCGCTTGTCACACTGCTAATAAAGACGGGGTCATAGAGTGCCGCGCCCAGTAGTCCGACCACGGCTGCGTTGATACCGGCTATCGCACTGGCTGCCAAAGCATTGCGGGAAAACAACTGCCAGGTAGGCAGTGCTGCAGCCACCAGCAGCAGGCCGGGCAGAAAAATGGCCAGCAGGGCTACTCCGGCGATCACTGTGCTGTGATAGCTTGTCGGCATAAATGCACCCAGATAGGCAGAAAATGCAAACATTGGTCCTGGCACTGCCTGGGCCGCGCCATAGCCAGCCAGAAAGGTTTCGTTACTCATCCAACCACCGGAAACAATGGAATCCTGGAGTAGCGGTAGTACGACATGGCCGCCTCCAAATACCAATGCTCCGGCCTGATAAAACAGGTTAATAATTGTCAAGAGGCCAGAATGATGACTGGTGATCATAGGCAGCCCGATCAGCAGTATCAGAAATGCTGAAAACAGCAAAAACCCGGTTTGTTTGCCATAACCAACAGCAATGGTATTGTCTGCCAGCGTTGTGGTTCCACGACAGAAATTAACACCGGCCAGCGCTCCAATGATCAGTACCAACCATTGTACCCAGACCGCGCTCGTTAGCAGCAGCAGGCAGGCAGAGAAGATGGCAATGGATTTACGACTGGCATCGGGACACAGATTTTTCAACATGGTTAAAACCGCATCGGTGACCACCACCACGGCGACTAATTTAAGACCATGTATTACGGCGGTACCTGTGCTGAGAGGTAGATACGGCAAAAATGCTGCAAACCCGGTCAATATCAGCGCAGAGGGCAGGGTAAATGCCACAAAGGCGGCCAGAGCGCCCAGCCAGCCGGCACGCATCAGGCCAAGTGCAAACCCCAGTTGACTGCTGGCGGGCCCTGGCAGGAACTGGCAGATTGTCAGTAGCTGGCTGAACTGGCTGTCGCTAACCCAGCGCCGGCGGGTGACCAGCTCCTTATGAAAATACCCCAGATGGGCAATTGGACCGCCAAACGAAGTCAAACCCAACTTTAAAAATATCATCAATACTTCAAGAGGGTTTCCGCGTGGGTGTTGTGCTGTGGGCTGAAATTGGGTCATGGTTACCTGTTATCCGTGTACATCGGCTTATGAGGTGGTAAATTGCTGTTTTTCAAATTCGGTTAAAACATCTTGGGCAAAATCAGCCCAGCCTTCCGCCGTAAAAGCAATCGGCCTCACGCTGATGATGTCGTCCATGGCGGCCTGTGCACTGATTCGTTCCATCATCATTAATGTTGCTGCCATCACCATTGCCGTGCGGTCCTTACCAGAACGACAATGAACTAATACCGGGCCACCGGTCAGGTGGTCAGTAATAAATGATATGGCGAGAGGAAGTTGGGACAGACAGTACTGTTTATCGCCGGGTCTTGGCGGTGCATTGTCCGACATGGGAATGTGGGCATAATTGAGACCATGTTGCCTGATCAGAGTTTCATGAGCACCTTCGCCATCATTGACACTCAAAATGGCCGAGAATCCTTGAGTTTTGAACGTCTCAATATGCCAGGGATGTTTGTTGGGGCCGCTTCTGCCTGCCAGTTGTCCGTCTCTCAACCAAAATACGTGCTTCAATGTCTGCTCCGGGGTCGTTCGCTGGTATTTAGTCCACCAATTGCTGTGCAGCAACATAATTGTTTTAGGGAACTTCTGAAAAATGGCCTGTTTTCGCGCAGGACGTTGTCAGCCCCCGTCTCACATCCTCATTTACGTCTGTAAATGGCGGTGTTGCGAGTGGTGCTTCCTCGCCTGTATCAAAACTATTCCTATTTTTCAGAGGCCCTTAGCGTCTTTGATGTCTCCGTTTGTCATCATGGCACAGACCTGTTTAAAGGGTAACTCCAGTACTTTAATGTGCTCCTGCTTGTGTACCAGACCGCCGCCATTACTGACCTTTTCCGTGTCACTGTATTCGGCTACGAAAAAATGCAGAATTTCAGTCACTGGGCGGGAGACATGTCGGCTTCAAGGATTTTGCATGGATTTGTAATGCGATCAGTCATGTACGCGCTCCAGCAGGGAAAAGCCAACGTTAAAGGTAGGTTTTATCATGCTGGAGGGATCGTTGTGAAGTCTGGCATATGACTTTTTGAATCGAGTTATGTTCCCTTGGGACGGTACTTCCGACTGAGAGACAGCTTTATCCGGTATGGCAGACTTTGCAGCATCTTGAGTAACAGTGTAAATTTTTTGGGGAAGTGAATTTCGAAGTGTTGACTGTTCAAGCCTTTGGTAATGGCTTCAGCCGCTTGCTCAGGTTCGATGATCATCGGCATTTTAAAACGGTTTTTATCCGTCATGGGCGTTTTGACAAAGCCCGGGCAGATTAGTTTGATATCGGTGGTTGGTGGCGCTTCCGCATACAGGCTTTCGGCAAAGTTGATGAGTGCCGCTTTGCTGGCGCTGTAAGGCTGTGCGTATGGCAGACCGATATAGCCGGCCACACTGGCACACAATGCCAGTTGCCCATGGCCTTGTTGTCGAAATATCGGCATGACACATTGAGCGACCCGCACCGGGCCGACAAAATTTACTGACGTAATCATGTTCAGGTTATCATCAGTCATTTTGTCGATGCTTGAAGGAGCATATGTGCCGGCCATGACAATGACTCGATCGAGTTTGCCTGTTATCTCAAGTACAGTCTGAGTGGCCTGATGGATATCTTCAATCCGGCTGATGTCCATGGGCACTGCATGGTGATCACCGGGTAGCGACTGTCGTAGTTGTTCGAGACGTTCAGCCCGGCGGGCCGAGAGTATCAGAGTGGCCCCGGATCGAGCCAGTTTTTCGGCCAAAGCCGCGCCAATGCCGCTGCTGGCGCCAATAATCCAGATAGTTTCTTGATTGAATATCATTATTCAGGTTTCGCTCTTTGAATGAAAATGGTGAGTTCCGCTACCGTAATACCAAATTTTTTAATATACGAACGATTGATCAGAACTCCATCATTCATTAGCCACATCCAGTCGTCAAATTTAACCCGGTATACTTTGCCGCCAACAGGCAGATCAATGACATAGTGCCAGTTAATGGCATTGCCGTTAGAGGCACCAACTGCCGGTCCGAGGATGTCATCCGCCCGACCTTCGAAGCTGCCGTCACCCAGTTTCTGTATCCGCCATACCCGCTGTTGGTCTTCACCATCGTAGTAGTGGAATTGTTCATGCAATTCGCCTTTGTTACCCTGCCAGGAGCCGGTCATTTTAATATCGAACCGTCTTACCACTTGACCTTTCCAGTTTTGTACCAGTCCCCAGCCGTTCAGGTTTCCACTGAAGTATTCATCAAATGCAAGTTTGGGCTCTGTGTTATCGTAATAACTTAGTTTGTTGCTGCTGCAGCTGGAAAGCATGATCAAGACTCCTGCAATGGTTAGTAGGCGTAACATAATTGATCTCCTGTTCAATTGTAGGGATCAGGGTTGTAGCCCTGTATCCAAAAAAGTCCTCCTTAACTTATTTGAATAGCTCTGTTAAAACTCCGCAAAGCCATGTGACACTCCTTGTTAAAAGTGAACACTGGTCTATACGACTAAAGCCTGTACATCTTTTCATCGTGATTAACTTGATAGCAAGCATGGACAGGGTAATGGCTGCTATTGATACGATATCTGCGTACCGGTCAGAATTCGGAATTGTTGCGGTTCTGGTGATTTATCGGAAAGCCATATACTGAAAAACCAGTGGCCGAAGTCCGGATCTCTGATCGTGCCGATAGGTTTTTCATTCTGTAGAAATATCGTTTTATCACCCGGCAGATAGACTCCAGTTAGCGTGCTGTTACGGCCGACATCTGGAATGATTTTCAGGAGTTGGGAATACCAGCTTGCCAGTCTGACTTCATCATCGAAACCGAGACTCCGAATCTGGGCAACGGCCTGTTCTGCAATTTTTTCACCTTTGAGATGACGCAGGTAGGTAAGCGACAGGGCAAATGGTTGACCCATGCTCCATTGACCATTGGGAGCATAGAGTGAGGCATCGTAGAGGTTGAAAAACAGATAGCGATATCGGGTTGTTTCTCCGCTCAATTGCGCGTCCGGCACATACTGTTGCAGCAGTTGACTGGCAAAAATGAACTGACTGATCAGTAATAATCCGATCGTGCTAACCAACTTATGCATGACGGACATCCATATGCATCACGTTGATGCGGCCTACCTTGAAACCGGCAAAACAGGCGGCCAGATAAAAGCGCCAAAGGCGGATAAATCCTTCATCGTAACCGAGTGCGTAAATGGCCTCTATATTCGTCTCAAAGGCGTTGAGCCACTGTTTTACGGTAGTGGCGTAGTCTTCTCCAAATGCAAATTGTTCACATACCTGAAGATTGGCTTTCTCTGCTTCCTGTTTGAAGCGGGCAGGGCAGGGAAGCATTCCACCCGGAAAAATATAATCACGTATCATGTCCCCGCCACGGCGGTAACGATCAAACAAATGATCCGCAATGGTGATGGTTTGAATCATTGCTTTACCATTGGTGGCGAGTAGCGTTTTCAGTTTTTTAAAATACAATGGCCAAAATTTTTCCCCAACAGCTTCGAACATTTCAATGGATACAATATTCTGATATCGGCCTTGCTGATGGCGGTAATCCTCTAATACGATGTTGGCCCGCTGTTGGAGTTTTTCATTGGCATATTCATGCTGTTGTTGGGATAGCGTAATGCCTTTTACCTCAAAGTCACAATCGCTGCGACTAACCGCCCGTTCGGCAAATCCACCCCATCCACAGCCTACTTCCAAGAGTCTGCCGGAACGGTGATCCAGGTGATCGATCAGCCGGTCATATTTGTTCAGTTGTGCTTGCTCCAGTGACTCATTCTCAGAATGATAAAGTGCAGAAGAATACGTCATGGTCTGGTCGAGCCACAGCTGATAAAAATCGTTACCCAGGTCATAATGCGCCTGAATGTTTTTGCGGCTGCCGCGGATGGTGTTCCGGCGTAATAAATAAAGCAGTGATGCCAAACGGTTTTTCAGTGGGCTGCCATGAAGCACCGGTTTGATAATGGCCTCATTTTCTAAAGCGAACAGTAAAAATGTACATAGGTCATCGGTGTACCACCAGCCATCACGATAAGCTTCAGCAAGGCCGGTATCGCCTTTTGATACAAATGCAGTGACTGTTCGCCAGTCATGTATTGTTGCTCTGGCGAATTGACCCTCGTGATTACCACCAAATGTGCGCTCGCTGCCATCCGGCAGTGTCAGGATGAGTTGTCCATATTTAGTGAGGTTGAGAACAGCAAACAGTTTGTCAGCAATAGCGCGATAAAACATATATGTATCCTGATATGTTTTCCTAAGGTTATTGTCGAGCAGTCTACTGCACCGCCGGTTAAACCGGACTTACCAGAACATGACAAATTTGTCAGGAATCGATAGTTTTTCGGTGCTGGCCTGTACTGGATGATAGTTTTTCCGGAAGTTGGTCCGGATGGGAAAAGAAACCGACTTTTTTCAGCGCCAGTTTGATGGCTTGCCAGTGAATCAGAGTAATCGCTTTGGCGGTGATCAACGGGTAACGCCAGAACATGCGACGCAGATTGCCCGGATTCATTGGCATCAGGTTGCCGGCCAGCGATGTTAATAATTGGTTCTGACCGTCACTGTCCCGATAATTAATACGGATGCTCAGTTGATGGTTGGAGATATCGAACTGAAAACAATATTCGCCGGATCGCTGCAGAAATGGCGAAACGTGGAATAGCTTTTCGGCATTGATCCAGTCGCTGCCCTTTATTGGCCGGGTATCACTATGAGCACACAGATATGTATGACTTTCGCCAAAAGTATTGTTGACCTCGTTCAAAACGGCACGAATTTGTCCGTTTGAGTCCTGGCAAATCCAGAAGCTGACGGGGTTGAAGGTATAGCCCATGACTCTGGGCAGAGTGATGAGCGTAATGTTGGTAATGATCCGGTCCAATTCATAAGCCCGCAATATGTTATTGGCCCAACCATTCAGGTTTTCCTTGTCCTGATGTCCGCCATGATCGCGGTGATAAAAGCTCAATGGTGCAAAATGATCGATAGCGAGTCCATTGATATGAGTTTGACCAACCAGTTTTGAGATCGGCAGAACAAGGTAGTAAATTCGGTATTCAAACTGATTTTCAGTTGGAAACAATCGTCTATGACCGACGGTTGCTTCCAATAGCTGTGGTGTCATCATATCCATCTTGGTTTGATCCCCATCTTGCCTGCCACGTTGACCGCACTCCAGAGTCCATCTTCATGAAAGCCATATCGTTGCCAGGCTCCGCAATACCAGATTCTGTCCTTACCCTGTATTTCATCCAAACGCGCCTGAGCGGCAACTGCCTGACTGTTAAAAACCGGGTGTTCAAAAGTATGCCGATCAAGCACTTTTTCCGGCGCTGGAGAATTGGCCGGATTCAGAGTGACGATCAGCGGCGTTTGGGTCTGTAATGGTTGCAGATTATTCATCCAATAACTCAGTGATATCTGGTCACTGTGATCTCCCCGTTTCAATGACTGATATACCCAACTTGACCACGCCTGTTGGCGGGCTGGCATAAAACGGGTGTCAGTGTGTAAGAACATTTCATTAGTTTGATATTGAATGGCTCCAATGATGTCCTGTTCCGTTGATGTCGGATTTTTAAGCAGTCTTAGAGCTTGGTCGCTGTGACATGCGAACACGACTTCATCGTAATGCTCGCAGTGTCCGGATTGGTCTGTAACCGTGACAAAATTTTCCCGCCGTTCGACTGATTGTACCGCACAGTTGAGTTTTATCTGCTGCTTAAAAGGCTCGGTAATTCGGTGGACATATTCGCGGCTGCCGCCAATAACGGTGTACCACTGCGGGTGATCGGCAACTGTCAGCAGGCCGTGATTATCAAAAAAGCGCAGGAAAGTCAGTGCTGGAAAATCGAGCATTTTCTGACTTGGCGTACTCCAAATGGCGGCGCCCATTGCCAGGAGATAATAGTCCCGAAACCATTTACCCAGTTTCATTTCGGTCAGCAGTTCGCCCAGAGTCAAGTCAGTCTCTTGTTCGATATAGCGATAAGCGTTGCGATTAAAGCGGATGATGTCCGCGAGCATTTTGAGGTAGGCAGGGCGAAACAGGTTACGTTTCTGAGCAAATAATCCTCGCAGTTTGTAATAGGTACCGTATTGCAACCATCCGTTGTCAATGTCTGCTCCAAATGACATATTGGTTTTGGCAATGGGAACGCCTAATTGTTTAAAAAGAGCGGTCAACAGTGGATAGTTGCGCTTGTTAAAGACGATGAAGCCAGTGTCCACCGCTGTCTTTCCACCATCGGTATCGACGACCACGGTACGGCTGTGCCCCCCTGGAGTATCACTTTTTTCGTAGATGGTCAGGTCGTGGTAGTGGTGCAACAGATGGGCAATGCCGGTGCCCGCAATGCCGGTGCCGATAATTGCGATTTTCATTAGGTCCAGTCCATCAGGATGTTGGGCTCAGTGTATCGCTGCCTTCCATACCAGCGACTTACTTTATTATTACAAAAATTTAATGTTTGAATATGACCCGGACCCGTAAGCCAGGATCATTGTTTTCCAGCAGGATAGTCGCTTGATGCAGGTCGAGTATAGCCTTTACCAGGCTGAGTCCGAGCCCGCTGCCGGGTTGAGACCGGCTTTGATCGGCGCGAAAAAAACGTTCGAATACCCGAGGAGTATCCTGTGCGGAAATACCACACCCGGTATCCACCAGCTTCATTTCCAGATGTTGCTGGTGGTATTGCAGTGAGATTGTGATGCTCTTGCCGTGGGGGGAGAATTTAATGGCATTGTCGAGCAGATTGGCAAACGCCTGAAACAACAGATCACGATCACCAAAAATATGTACATCCGGCAAAATAGATACCAGTAGCTGAAGTTCCTTTGCCTCGGCTAGAGGATCGTACAGATCAATGACATCGTGGAGGATTTTGCTCAGGTCTAGTCGCTCAAATTTTTGATGGCGGGTAGATTTTTCAATGTTAGCGATTCGTAATAGGGAGTTGAATGTGGTCAGGATCTGATCGGCTTCCTGAATAAGATGATCAGCATTGTGCTGTTGCGGGTGGTGTTTAAAGTCTTCAAGATCATTTCGCAGTCGGGTCAGCGGAGTTCGAAGGTCATGGGCAATATTGTCGCTGACATCGCGTATACCATGCATGAGGTTTTCAATGCGTGCCAACAGCTCGTTCAGTATCTGGGCAAGATTGCTCAGGTCATCCCAACGGCTTTTAATGGAAATTCTCTGAGAGAGGTCGCCGGTTTCCATAATGGTTTGCGCGGTTTTGGCGATAATATTGATGCGACTGACCACGAACGTACTGATAAAAAAACTACCGAGTATTACCATTAGCATGAACAGCATGATGAACGCACTGAACAGTTTGAGTCGTTCATACCCGGCATTGATTTCATCGATGTCGCGTCCGACTAATAGCTGAGAACCATCTTCAAAGGTATAAATTTTGGCGGCATAGAGAATGGACTGATGGTCGCGTTGCAGTTGAAAACTGACAATACCTTCCTTAATACGCTTGACCTGTTCTGGCATGGTGAGCAGTTTTCCTGCTAACCGCTTTCCCTGATAGTCCTGGTAGTAGTAAACCGGGTTGGTTTTCTGACGGGTACGTTGGTCGATGTATTGGGCGATGTGCTCCGGCGAGTAATCTTCATTCAAGACAATCAGAATGTGCTCGATTTCACTGTCGAGGGCCGCTTCTGTTTCGCGCAGGAAATTACGCTGACCAAAATCATATAGAAAGTAGCCCAGTAACAATGCAGATAAGCCAAGCAGGATTGTAAATATCACTGCCATTTTAAAACTGGAGCTGCGGGTATAGGCTCTAAAGACTGTCTTCGATGATATAGCCGGCACCTCGTACGGTTTTAATGATGTTACCTTCCTGGTCGTGAATTTTTTTACGTAATCGACTGATATGGACATCAATCAGATTAGTCTGAGAGTCAAAATGATAATCCCACACCGCTTCCAACAGCATAGTACGGGTAACAACCTGGCCTTTGTATTTGAGCAGATATTCGAGCAGATTGAATTCCCGGGTCTGTAGTTCAATGGATTGACCGTTACGATGCACCTTACGAGTGAGTAGATCGAGTTCCAGGTCTACGGCGATCAGACGGGTTTCAGTATGCTGGCTGGTCAGTACTGTTGAACGGCGCCCGAGTATTTCAATCCGGGCCAGTAGTTCGGCAAATGCAAACGGCTTGACCAGATAATCATCGCCGCCTGAGCGCAATCCCTTTACCCGATCATCTACGTCCCCCATGGCGCTCAGGATCAATACCGGAACCGGGTTACCTGCACCTCGCAGGGTTTTGATGATGGTCAGGCCATCAAGCTCCGGCAGCATGCGGTCAACAATGATGGCATCATATTTTTCGGTGCTGGCGAGAAATAAACCATCCTTACCATTGTCTGCAGTGTCACTGACATGGCCCGCTTCTTTCATACCTTTGGCCACATAACTGGCAACGTTGTGATCGTCTTCGATGATCAGAATTTTCATGACAGCGTTTGCATTAAGAGTGATACCCGTTGATTTTGTTAAACTGGTTATTTCAGGTAGTTTGACGGTGAGCCGGCGTTATCTGTGCTATCCGTTGTTGTATTCCTCATGCTTCTTTCTGTTACCAGCTTTTTCCATATTGAATCAGTTGATCCAGTGCCGTATTTCAGTCTTGATAAAATGCCATTGCAGTTGGCTCACCGTTGTTCTCACATTTTTTGTTGCTGTGTAATCCAGCCACCCGCTACTTCCAGTGTTGTCGGAGTCAGTTCGTAAATACGGATTCTGCCTTGTTTCTTCGAACTGACCAGCCCGCTTTTTTCCAGTACGCCCATGTGCTGGATAAAGGAAGGCAGGGCCATGTCAAATGGCATTGCCAGTTCACTAACTGCAGCCGGCCCCAGTTTCAGGCGAGCCACTACTGCTCGTCTGGTAGGGTCAGACAGGGCGTGAAAGACATGATTGAGTTTGCTTTGTTGAGCTGGCATGAGCGCAGTATTGACTGACTTATTACTTAGGTCAATACCTAAGTAATAAGTGAAAGCCCTGTTGGAGATAACGATGGGTTACAGGTTTTACAGAGAGCGTCTGTGGTTTCGAAAAAACATGTCAGCCCCATGAAATGGTGGTTGCAGCGGATTTTTGGTTTCTCCCTGGAGTTCTGATTGTGCATCAGTCAGTTGATGGAATGAGTGTTTGGATGGTTGTTGACAAGGTAGTGTTACCTATTCTTTTCTGGTCGGCGTTTGCCTTCCTGTAATAGAAATGCAAGTGATAACAGGATCAGTCTGATTTTGACACCGACAGGTCAACAACCTGCATTCATCCTGAGCCGGTTAGAAACATTCATTCAATCACAACATGGGCAAATAATATGAAGATGAGTGTCATTCCAAATTTAAAATCCCTGGCATGTTGCATGGCGTTCGCTGTTGCTGGCCAGGCCTATGCAGATCTACCACCACTAACCGTTAGCGGTAACAGAGTGCTCAGTGGCGGTGAAGCCAAAAGCTTTGCGGGTAATTCTTTTTTCTGGAGCAATACCGGCTGGGAACAGGAAAAGATGTATAACGCAGAAGTGGTGAAATGGCTGAAAGATGATTGGAAAAGTACCATTGTCAGAGCTGCGTTAGGTGCGGATGAAGATGGCTCATATATGGAAGATCCACAAGGCAATGTGGCACGTATTGAAACCGTTGTCGAAGCTGCCATTGCCAATGACATCTATGTGATCATTGATTTCCACTCTCACCATGCTGAAGATAAAAAATCCGAAGCGATTGCGTTTTTTGAACGAATGGCGAGTCAGTACGGTCACCATAATAATGTGATTTATGAAGTGTACAATGAACCACTATCAATCAGCTGGAGCAATGTTATCAAGCCCTATGCAGAAGACGTGATTTCTGCAATCCGGGCAATTGATCCGGATAACCTGATCATCGTGGGTACCCCAACCTGGTCTCAGGATGTTGATGTGGCATCACGTGATCCTATTATGGGGACCAACATTGCTTATACGCTGCACTTTTATGCCGGGACTCATGGACAATACCTGCGTGATAAGGCGCAGACTGCGTTAAATAATGGTGTTGCTCTGATGGTCACTGAATGGGGGGCAGTCAATGCTGATGGTGATGGGGCGGTCGCCGAAGCAAATACCAATGCATGGTTAGCTTTTTTGAAGCAAAACAAGATCTCGCATTTGAATTGGGCCGTCAGTGATAAGGAAGAGGGGTCATCCATCATCAAGAATGGTGTTAACCCCAGAGGGCAATGGAGTGCTTCTGATCTCACTGCATCAGGTCAGTTTGTCAAGAATATTATCTCCAATTGGGGAACGACAATCGGCGATGATGATGGCGATGACGGAACTCCGGATGATGGTGCTGTACTGTGTGAGCATATTGTGACGAGTTCATGGTCGGGCGGTTTTCAGGGCGTTATTCGAATTACCAATAATGGCACTTCCACTATAAATGGTTGGCATGTTAATTGGTCTTATTCGGATGGAACGCAGATCCTCACAAGCTGGAATGCCAATCTCAGTGGCAGTGGGAATTACAGTGCTTCAAACCTTAGTTGGAATGGGGTTATTACTCCCTCACAAAGTGTTGAATTTGGCCTTGTTGGTCAGGGTGGCGGACAAGCATCTGCAGTGACTGGCGACGTGTGTGACCAATAGTTGATATTCGCAAATGGCATAGCAGGGGGTGAATCTGTTATGCCACCGTCAGAGTGCTGGTTACATTCTAAACGAATATAACCCGGGGTTAATATGCAGTTACTCATTATCACATATATGCGCGTGCTTATTATCGCCTAATGTTTTTTTGATTTTCTTGTCATACTTTATAATGAACTTTCTGCTAACAATGACTCTGGGAAACGTTGTCATATCGTTTTGTCAGGTTCTTTCCCATCATCGACTGATCCTGATTCCAGTAGTTATCGAGTTGAGTCAGGTGTTTATCCTTGCATTCGGCAGGCAGTCACTGGTCTATGATCATTTCTTTTTTTTGCACAGCAAAGCGATTTGTGCAGATATCCTGATAAAGTTGTCTACACTTTAAGAAGTTAGTTATCGTCAGATATTTCTTATGTTCGATAAACTGGTTTTGTCATTTCATCAGTACTGCTAAATCATGAAAAATGCTTGCACTTTTGTATAAACGGAATAATCGTTGACCGGATTTCCGTTGTAGGCAGTGGTTACAAAAACATGATGAAGGTGAGCAATCTTTAGATGTTGAGAATCTCCGAAAAATCAGATCATTCTCCAGATAAGATGCACCTGAATATGACAGTTCGTTATAGGCTATAACGGTATTTTGATTTAAATGATGGTTTCAGAAATTGAACATGGGAAACTGTTGATTTTAGAGCCCGGTCTATTGCAAAAAGGAATAGTTAATGCCTTCGGATAGTTTAATGACATCTTTGCGCGTTCTGGTTGTGGATGATGATCCGCTATTGTTGGAGATGATGATTGATATCCTGAATGACTTAGAAGTTAACAAGGTAATAACCTGCGAAAATGGGGCAGCGGCATTGACCAGAATAGACTCTGGTGAAAGCTACGATGTCCTGATGTTGGATTTGAATATGCCTGGTATGGATGGCATTGAAGTATTGAGGAATCTTTCCCAGCGTCGATACGGCGGTGCGCTGGTACTGTTGAGTGGAGAGGACTCTCGCATCCTGAATACCGCCCAACGCCTCGCACATGCCCAGAATCTGAGGGTATTGGGATCTCTTGCCAAACCGGTGACTGCAGAGCAATTACATCGCAAACTGTTAACACTGCAACCTGCCAGTGGCGGACCTTCTGAACGACCGATAGAACAGGTTTCTCTCCATGAGTTGCTGACGTTGGGCATTGGTGCGCGGCAAATCACACCGTACTATCAGCCTCAGGTGCGCATCACTGATGGTCGCGTTTCTGCGGTGGAGGTATTGGCTCGGTGGCATCATCCAAAAAAAGGGTGGTTGATGCCGGCCAGTTTTATCGGACTGGCGGAAGAACAGGGGCTGATCGATGAGTTATCGTGGGTCGTGTTTGATAAGGCGATCCATCAGTTGGGAAAATGGCTGCGGGACGGGTATAACATTGATATGGGGTTAAACCTCTCGAGTGAAAGTCTGTCGGTTGTCAATTTGCCGGAACGTATTGATGATCTCGTGCGTAAGAACAATGTGCCACCTAATCGCATTACTTTGGAAATCACAGAAACACGACTGATGCAGAATCTTACATATTCTCTGGATGTTCTGACCCGGCTACGGTTGAAAGGGTTTGGTCTCAGTATTGATGATTTTGGTACCGGCTATTCCACGATGGTGCAACTGCACAAAATTCCTTTTACCGAACTGAAAATTGATCGGGCATTTGTCCACAGTGCCTCAGATGATTCCACTGCCAGCGCGATTCTGGAATCCAGCGCGGAACTGGGCCGGAAACTGAACATGACGATAGTGGCTGAAGGCGTCGAGGATCAGAGTGATTGGAATAAAGTGGCCAATGCCGGGTGCGATCTGGTCCAGGGATATTTTATTGCCAGGCCTATGTCTGCGGATCAGTTTGATATATGGGTGCAACAACGGCAGGTAGCTGACGGTCGCTAGTAGAAAATCACAAACCTGCCGGTGCTGGAGTTTACTGCGCCGAGAAGAGTGGAAAAAATAATAAAAAGATAGCGGGCCAATTAATTCGGTGTATCCGGATGAAGACTCCAATGTCAATGATAACAGGAGGCAGGTTCGTATGCGGCAGTTCCAAAAAGACAGTAAGTGTTCCAGTCCTGCCTGGGGGACAGATGGGCGGGAGCGCGACGATGACAGACCTTTACGCGATAAAAAAGTGTTGTTGGTAGAAGATGATGATTTAACCCAGGATATTGTGCTGGAAATACTTGAACAACTCGGAGCCCAGGTGACAGGTTGTTGGAACGGTGCTGAAGCATTGACGTTATTGCAGCAGGCATCATTCGACTGTGTCTTGATGGATTGCAACATGCCGGTTATGGACGGTTATGAAGCGACTCAAAAATTGCGCCAAATAGCCGGTCTGGAAACTTTGCCGGTGATTGCCTTAACCGCAGGCGACAGCCAGCACGAACGACAACAGGCATTGGGTGCCGGTATGGATGAATTTCTTACCAAACCATTCAAACCGCCGGAGTTGGAGATATTGCTGTGTCGTATATTGATGTAACACATATGCTATTGAGGCTCATCTGGCAAGCTTGGCAGGTTGACTTATAGAGGTTGAAAACACCGGCTACAGGAACTTGGTCGGGACTGAAATCATGCATCTTATCCGGTGGTGATACCACCATGAGGGAGCGGATATGTTCGTATATTTAAGGACTTGTGTCCTGTCAACGCTTTTTGTTCGATACTGGATGGTAGTGATAGCCGTGGTGTCATTATTGCTTTCATGTGATGACCGGAATTCGGCTGGGGATACGGGGGGTTATACCACTGTTCAGCTTTACAGTGCGCTACCTGAGCAACAGATTCAGGCAATTGTGGCGCATTTTGAAAAACTCCATCCAAACATCAAAATTCATCTGCATCAATCCGGTACAGAAGGGATTCTGCAACGGATCAAGCAGGATAAGGAAAGTGGTAGTTCCGAAGCGGATGTCTTATGGCTGGCAGATTTCAGCAGTGCCGAGGACCTCAAAGCAGAACAATTGCTGCAACCTTACAAATCCCAATCTCTCGATCATATTTATCCGTTGTTTGTTGAGCCTGAATATTATTATACCGGTGGTCAGGTGCTCAATATGGTGGTGGTCTACAACAAAGAAAAAGTACGTATTAAGCCTATCAACTATCTGTCACTGACAGATCCAGAACTTTATGGCTGTGTGGCGATTGTTAACCCGGCAGTATCAGGAGCAGCAAAATACACGCTCACCAGTCTTATGAATGACCCTGGTTATGGGGTTAATTATTTTGATGAATTGACAGCTAATGGACTAGTGATAGTACAAAGTAACAGTCAGTTGTCTAATATGATTGCCAATGGCGATATCGCTGCCGGTATTTCTATCGACACTACTGTGCGTAGTTTGCTGGAAGACTCGGATGGATTACCGATCGATTATGTTTATCCAATAGATGGGACCATTATTATTGCTGCACCTCTTGCTTTACTGAAAAGCTGTCATGAATGCAAAGCGGCACAGATTCTTATTGATTGGCTATTGTCCCACACCGGCCAGGCTTTTATGAGTCGAGAGCTTGGCACTATGTCCGTGCGAGACGATGTCCCATTACCTGGAGGAGTGCCGACACTGGATCGATTGCATTTTTTTCCATCAGACCCCCGACAGGTGCTTGAGAATTCCTCTATTCTGGTGGAAAACATCGCCAAACGTGAATTACCTGAACTTGCGCCGGGTGAGAAATGTAATTAACGGTGAGAATGGCTGCCTATGGATGATTTTTCAATAATTCAGTTGCGCTGGCTACGGTATTTGTCAGGTATTTTTCTAATTCTGATGAGTAGTATCCTTTATGCCGAAGAGGCAGGTGCAGATGAGGTACTCATCCTTCAGGCCATTAATGAGTTTCAACAGGGTCTGACTGACGCCGAGCGCTATTGGTTGAATGAACATCAGAATATCCGGGTTGCAATTAATCCGGATTATCCACCGTTCTCAAGCCGTTTACCGGATAGTAAATATGTTGGTCTTGGTCCGGATTATCTGCATGTATTTGGGCGTATGCTGGGTGTTAAGTGGATAAACGTACCGGTAACGGACTGGACGGACATTGCAGAGATTGGCATGAAGCAGGATGTTGATGTCATCGTAACCGCCTCTGGCTCTCAGGAATATGGCTCGCTTTTCCGTTTGACGGAAACCTTTTTGCCGGTGACGGTTGTCATTGTGACACGCCAGGATAATGTTTCCCTTCAGACTCCCAGAGATTTGCGTGACAGGGTTGTGGCATTGATACCGAACTATGCGGCCAGTGCTGCACTGGTGCGAGATTACCCCGATATTAAAGGTATATTCGTGCGTTCGCCGTTGGAGTGTTTGCAGGCGGTTGAATCCGGTGATGTGGAAGCCTGTGTGGAATCGATTGAAGTTAGCAGCCATCTGATGCGGAAACATCAGTTGGACAGTCTGAAGTTCGCGGCGGTGTTGTCGGGTGATTTTGCTTCTCAGGGATTTGCCATACGCAATGACTGGCCGCAGTTAGTTGCACTGATTAACAAAGCCCTACAGACATTGCCTGAGGCATTGAAAAATCGTTGGTACGAACAACAGGTACAGGTCGACTACAAACCGCAGATGGGTCGATCTGCAGCTATTGAGTTTCGTCTGACCGCGGAAGAACGATCCTGGTTGAATCGGCACAGTGAATTTCGAGTGGCGTTCCGACCGGCGAATTACCCGGTTGAGTTCACGGATGATCGTGGTCGTTATACTGGTATTTCGGCAGATTACATGAAGCGTGTAGAGGAACTGCTGGGAGTGCGTCTGACGGCTGTTCCACTGACTATGCCGCAATCGGTAAGTACGCAGTTGAGTCGTGGCCGGTTTGATATGACCACGGCCATTGATCCAAAATCATGGGATGGACAGGGATTGTTATATACCAAGCCCTATCTCATGCTGCCGATGGTGATTGTTACCCGGGAAAATAGCTCTTATGTCAGTAATATGACGCTGTTGAATAATCTTCCGGTCAGCACCGTCGCTGATGACATTGCCACTCAATTGATTCGCGAAAATCATCCCGGTTATATCCTGCGTCCGACCAAAAATGTGCAATCCGGGTTGAATATGGTCCTCAATGGCAGTGCCGAGGCCTTTATCGGTAATCTGACGGCGATCAGTTACATCATGAGTCGTGAAGGGCTGACAGGTCTCAAGATAGCCGGGGGGACACCTTATAATTATGAACTGGCCGTAGGCGTGGTTGGAAAGCAGCCCTTGCTGGTCAGCATTCTCGATAAGACCCTGGATTTAATCAGCGAGAATGAACGCAACGAAATCTATCGCAAATGGTTCTCCGTCACGCTTGAAAAAAAGATTAATTACGCGCCGTGGATCCGGTCAATCGTGATTGCCGGGTTGGCCATTTTGTTATTCTTTTTCTGGAGTCTGAGTTTACGCCGGCAGGTCAGCCGGCGTACTCATGAACTGGAAGTCAGTCAGGGTAAACTGAACCGGGCGCAAGAGTTGGCCCATATCGGCAGTTGGAGTATCAAAGATGTTACCACTGGTCAGCTGCAATGGTCTGCTGAGACCTATCGGATCTTTGGTGTTGCTATCGACACGCCTATGACCTATGCCAATTTCATGGAATTTATCCATCCCGCAGACAGAGAGATGATGAACCTTGCCTGGGAACGGGCGCTCAGAGGAGAGAACTACGATATCGAACATCGTATCGTGGTGAATAAACAGGTTAAGTGGGTCGAGGAAAAAGCCGAACTGGAGTTAGCGGAGGACGGCAGTCTGAAGCAGTGTATCGGTACAGTTCAAGACATCACCGAACGAAAATTATCCAACCAGGAGTTGATAAGAACCACCCGGACGTTACGGGTGATTTCGTCTGTCAACGAAGTTATGGTACGGGCGGTTGATGAACACCAGCTGCTGCAGGATGCCTGTTATCTGGTTGTTCATTTCGGCGGTTACGTGCGGGCATGGATCGGATTTGCCGAATATGATGAGCAGTATTCGATCAAACCTGTCAGTTACGCTGGTTGTGATAGCAACAGTTTGAGTGGATTCCACTGGCACTGGTCTGAGAGTATGCAGAACCGGGGGTTGGCTGGAGACGCCATTGTCGGTCACCAGTTTCAAATCATACAGAATGTGTACACTGATGATCGTTATGAATATTGGCGCGATGATGCCCGTGAACATGGATACCGTTCGGTGGCCGCACTCCCCATTGATGTTGGTGAGGCGTTACCGGCAGTACTGGTGATATATGCAGCAGCCGTTAACATATTTGATGATGATGAGCTTGCCATGTTGCGGGATCTGGTGGCAGATATTGGCTATGGCATTCAAGCGATACGGGCGCAACAGGAGCGCAAGCGGGTAGCTGCAGAGCTCATGAAATCCCGCGATATGCTCGAAATCCGGGTCGAGGAAAGAACCCGGGAACTGGAAGAGGCGAGGATTCAGGCGGTTGAAGCCAACCACGCTAAATCTGAATTCCTGGCTATGATGAGTCATGAAATCCGGACCCCAATCAACGGCATTATGGGAATGGCTGAACTGGCACTCAACACCGAACTGAATTCAGATTCCCGGGGGTATATTGAGAAAGCGTTTACGTCGGCTTATTCGCTACTCGCCATCATCAATGATGTACTGGATTTTTCCAAAATCGAGGCAGGACATCTTGAGCTTGAACTGATGGATTTTGACCTCAACGAAGTACTGGAGCGTATTATCAATGTGGTGGGATTGAGGGCTCAGGATAAGGGGCTGGAGTTTGTATTTGATATCGGTTCCGATGTTCCCATGGGATTGGTGGGAGATCCTACCCGACTGGGGCAGGTATTGATCAACCTCGGTGGCAATGCTGTTAAATTTACTGATAGCGGCGAGATTATCGTTCGGATTCAACAGCTGGAGCGTAGTGAAGACCAGGTTACATTGCGTTTTGATGTTAAGGATACAGGTATCGGAATTGCTGAAGATAAGCAGCGTAACCTGTTTAATATGTTTACCCAGGCGGATAATTCGGTGAATCGTCAGTACGGTGGTACGGGGCTGGGGTTGTCTATTTCCAAGCGCCTGGTGGAAGCCATGGGAGGGGAGCTCAAAGTCAACAGCCGACTGGGGCATGGTAGTACATTCTACTTCTCGATACAGCTGGGATATGGTCAGGACTCCTTTATGTCTGGTCGGACCATGGCGAGTGCCGAGCGTGAAAAGCATCGGATATTGATCGTCGACGATAACGTGTTATCAGTGGATGTTCTGTCTGAAATGGTCGCCGGACTTGGATTCCGTGTCACTGGTTGTACTGCTGCCAATGAAGTGATCAGTGAACTGGAGCAGGCTGAGCAGGAAGCTGATCCCTACAGCCTGGTGTTGCTCGATTGGATTATGCCGGACGAGGATGGAATTTCATTGGCACAGGAGATTAGTAAGCATCAGCAATTGCAGGATCCGCCAGTGGTCGTCATGGTGACTGCCTATGACCTGAGCGAACTATCACGACAGGCCCAAGAACGGGACGTTGAGTTGCACAGTATGTTGGTCAAGCCGGTCACACCCTCTGCGCTACTCGATACTCTGGTTGCGGCGCTGGGTGATGGTGTCGCGCTAACGGTACCGGCAAATACCTTGATACCTACCAGTGATGAGGCGCTGAAAGCGGTACTGGCCGGACATCGGGCGCTGCTTGTAGAAGACAATGAAATAAACCAGGATATGGCTATGGATGCTCTGCGGCAAGCTGGAATGTCAGTTGCTCTGGCAGAAAATGGCCAGCAGGCCATTGAGCGACTGGAAGAAGAAGACTTCGATATCGTGTTGATGGATGTGCACATGCCGGTGATGGACGGTATGACCGCCACAAAAATTCTGCGTACCAATCCCAAGTACAGCGATTTACCGATCATCGCCCTGACAGCCAATGCTCTGGCGGGTGATCGCGAGCGCTTCATGAATGTCGGTATGAATGATTACCTGAGTAAACCGGTCCGTATACAAGAATTATTACGTACGGTTGCTAAGTGGCTGGGACAGTTAAAACCGGCTGACCAGAAACGGTTAGAAGCCGAAAATACTGCCATGCAAATCGATTATGCTGCGGACACGTTTGCCAATTATGAAGGGTTGAACGTTGCTGAGGGGCTCGAATACTGTAATCACAACATGGGTTTATATCGTCGTTCTCTACAAAAGTATTTGAAGTACATCGATTTCGTTGAACAGGTCAATCGTTTGATCACTGACAAGGAGATGGATGTGGCCGGGCGTCAGGCTCATACTCTTAAAGGCAGTTCCGGGGCGATAGGGGCTCAGCGGATTCAACAACTCAGCAAGGAGTTGCAGCTGGCCTGCGAGTCTTCAGATATCCAGCGGATAGACGGGATTCTTCCAGAACTGGCGGATGCCCTGAATACCACCTGCAGATCAATAGAGCAATTTCTGGAAGGAGAGTAGCAATGACGGCATCATCAGTCGTGAATCTGCATTCAGCCATACAATATTTGGGTGGTGACATAACTCGGATAAAACGTTATCTGGATAAATTTATCGCCCGG
The DNA here is from genome assembly GCF_050297175.1 of Gynuella sp. Taxonomy (NCBI): domain Bacteria; kingdom Pseudomonadati; phylum Pseudomonadota; class Gammaproteobacteria; order Oceanospirillales; family Saccharospirillaceae; genus Gynuella; species Gynuella sp. The sequence continues at coordinate 188,362 of NZ_JBNKSF010000059.1, forward strand.
GCGGAAGGTACCTGTCAGGACATCTGCACTGCCGTTGAAGATGGTCGTTGGGAGCAGGTAGTGGTGATCAGTCATCAGCTCAAGGCGACTGCCAGGATGGTAGGGGCTGAACAATTGTCGACGCTGTACTTTGAGCTTGAGCAGGCAGCCAGGCTACAACAGCTCCAGCAACTGAAAACCCTAAGTGCACAGTTGTCCGGTGCGCTTGCTCAGGTCAAGGATTTTTCTGTGCAAATGGATGGATAGTCGTCGGTTTCAGGCAGTGACGGACAATTCAGAGACGGCTTGTCTGTTGTTGCAAGGCCAAATTAATCGATATCGCCATAACTTCCAGCGAAATAGTCGCTATCGCTTGCTCTGAAACAGCTTGATAGCTGTGTCTGCTCAGGTGTTTTTCCATGTGTATAGTTCCGTGTCTGCAGAGTAGACCTTGTCAGGCTGTATTGTGGTCGGGGATTGTGTTGATTTTATGGTCGCTGGGTATAAGCTTGAATGACCTATACCGGATACGTTCTGGCTGGATAACCGCACGTTATTTATTGACTTGGTAATTATTTACCTTGTTTGAGAGTCACCTGAGAAATATAGCAACCGATCGCAGACCCATTGCTCGAAAGCCGGGGGATGCGAATTGACAAGATTTTCAAGGCAAAGGGCACATAGGGTTACAATAGTCTGACCGGTCGAGGGTCAACAGGAACATCAATGAGAAAAGGAGATACCCCAATGATTGAATATACTCTCTATTATGCCACCAATCGCGGTCATGTTGGTAAGGATCGCTGGCGACCAGAAGGTTATGGTTCTGGTTTCAGCCATGATGGCCACGACAATTTACGATTCGGTAAAGTTATCGTGTCCGTTGATGAACAGGAACTACAGCGGCATTTGTACAAGAAAATAGCGGCCAACCCCACCCGTATTGGCGATGGTGAGAACTTGAACCGCTATCTAAGCAAACAGGCTGAATCCGCGAAAGTATATGCTATCGAAGACCTGACGACTATCTCTGATAAAAATATTCCCGAGCATAAAAATGCATCGGTAGAAATGTTTCGTGAAATAAAACAGGTCATGGAGCAATCACACGATGTGCTGGTCTTTATTCATGGATTCAATGTTAGTTGGGCATCTGCCGTGGGAACGGCGTTGGCGATGGAAATGATGCTGAATCGGGTGCCGGCAAAAACGGCACACCCAATACTTATGCCGCAACAGAAGGTCAGAGTGGTTCTGTTCAGCTGGCCATCAGATGGAAAAATCATCCCATGGCGCTCATACGGCAATGATCGTCAGGAGGCGCAATTGTCCGGAGAGGCTGTGGGTCGGGCTATGCTGAAATTACGTGACTTCCTGGTCCGGCTGCGACTGGATGCCAGAAAGAAAGAAGAACGACTTTGCTACCAGTCTTTGCATTTGTTGTGTCATTCCATGGGGAATTATGTGTTGCAGAATACATTGGCGAAAATGACTGGGTATATCACTAAAGGCAATTTACCACGTATTTTTGAGAATGTGTTTATGTGTGCGCCGGATGTGGACGAGGATGTGCTGGAATCAGGTAAACCATTGTTCCGATTACCGGAAATCTGCCAGAAGGTGTTTATCTATTGCAACCGGCGTGACAAGGCGCTGACCATTTCTGATATCACCAAAGCCAATCCGGACCGTCTTGGTCATAATGGTCCAGCGCATCCACAGAACCTGCACCACAAAATCAATGTGGTTGATTGTTCTGATGCGGTTGGCAGATTCAAGAAACGAGATTTTGTTGAGCACAATTACTTTCTGTGGGCAACGGCCAGCGAGGATATTGCGCAGACCTTACATGATGTGGCAGATGATGCGGATATCAGGCAGAGAAAGCGAAAAGCCGACAGTCTGAATATCTGGCAGCTGGTGTAATTTACCGGATGAGGGCGAACCGGAATTGTTCCGGTTCAAAAACGGTTGCCTGATTGGTTACGTACAACCGCTTGATAGAATAAAAAAAGCCCCCTGTAGAAAGGGGGCATAGACGCTCAATAGCTTACTGCTTTTTTAACTCTTCATTACCCTTGGCAACATCGGATGCCATACGGGCAAATGTTTCATCCAGTGTCATCTCACCAACGATCAGCTGACTCATGCGCTGGACGATGGTGTCATAAACGACGTTGGCCCCTCTCGCTTTATAGAATGCGCGGATTTCGGGTGTCACATTTGCGGCATTATTGGCGAATACGGTCATCGCTTTCTTGGCGTTTTCATCATCCAGCTGATAGTTGATGTTTTTAATGTTGGCACCAGGAATGATGATATATTTTTCAGCAATTTCGCGCTGTACTGGTTCTGATCCCAGGAACTCAATCAGTTTGGCCACTGCCTGAGGATGTTTGGTACGGCTGAAGCCAGCGATATAGGTGGTTCCAGGCATTGGAATACAACCGCCAGGGCCGCACGGTGCATCCAGAACCGACCAGTTGAAGGCATCTTGAATTTTGTTCTGGAACGGATTCACCATCCAGTTTCCTGCAAAGTACGTCACGACATTGGCGTTAATGAATTCATCGCCCATGTTTTTGTAGCGGTTACCACCGGCAGCTCCCCACATTTCTTTTGGAAATGCACCTGTTTGAGTCCAATGATAGAGATCTGTGATATAGGCTTTGGCGGCTTCGTCAGGGAACACAAATGAACCATCGGGTGCCAGATAACGGGCGCCGTAAGAATACGCCGGACCAGAGAAGCGGTGACCGGAGCGGTCCATCGTGAATGGAATATCAACGCCGGTGGCTTCGGCTACTTTCACTGAAGCATCTACGATTTCCGCCAGGGTGGAACCTTGCTTTGGAATCGGCACGCCGGCCTGTTCGAATAGTGTGACGTTTACAAAAGGCAGGTTGAGGGTCTGTGATGCCACGTAACCGCCAATCATGTTGGGATGGTCATCATCACGCAGAAATTCAAGAGAACCGCCATGCAGTGTTGCATAGCCATCAGGGTCTTTCATATAAGGACGAAGGTCCAGAACATATTTGACCAGTGAACTGTCAGCAAATTTTGCCAGATCAGGCCCTTCTCCAACCGATAACTGCAGAGCCAGCTGCTCTCTGGACTGAGTGTAGCTGGTGGTGACGAACTCAACTGTAATATCCGGGTTTTTCTTTTCAAACTCGTCAACCAGTTCACTGATCCGTTTAATGTAATTCGGATCGTCGTCTGTGAACCAGAAGGTAATGTTCTCCTGAGCTAAAACAGCGGAGCTGGCAAACACAGTTGAAGCCAGTGCAATAGAGCTGAAGATTGAGCTAAAACGCATCATTTTTTTACTCCGTATTTTTTTTCTTTTAGAAAGAGTGATGAAAATTTTTTCGTTTTTTCACTATGAGCTTTTTTCTTGATAGTGCCTTAATTATATGGCTATACTTCCGAAAAATGTCAAATAAAAAATAAAAATTTTATGGCACTTTATTATACATTCCACAAGATAATGAAAAATTTTTCATTTGCTAGTACAGGTATGAATCCGCTATGACAAACCGTAGAACCTATTGGTCCATTGATAAGGGTGAATCGTTAAATCGCTGGGGGCTGGCTGCCGCAAAGGAACAGTATTTCCCTGGGACAGCAAGACCCATGCCGGATGCTGTCGATTATCGTTTTATCAATGGTTGGGTCGATACCGGAGACCTGCCTTGTCGCGAGGCACTGCGTGAACTGCTTGCCCGTCGGGACATTGTGGTTCCGGATGGTTTGGTATTCCCGGAAGTATACCTGGGTGGAGATGACCCCAGAGTGGATTTTTCCACCTTTAGATTTCGTCCGACGCTGGTCACCCGTTGGCTGCGTTGCAGTCTGTTCAGTGCTCAGGCCCAGACGACCACATTTACGGTGGAAACCTGCGGCGGGGTGCACATTTGGTTGAATGGCAGCAAGGTTGTGCAGTTGGATCATTATCAGCGCAATGAACCTACGGTTCAGCAGGTCAGCTTTGATGTCAGTGCTGGTGATAACGATATTCTGGTATTCCTGGAAGACTTGCATGAACGTGACACCAGCTGTTATTTCCTGATGACACTGGTGAAAGGTTCTGACCTGAAAGCCGGTATTGAGCTGGACCTCGACGAACAATACGCCAAGGAAATCGAGCGTACTCTGGATGGCCTGAGAACCGACAAGGTTTTCTATCATGAAGAAATGGTACGCATTGTTGCCGATTATTTGCCGCAGGTACCGGTCAGGGTCCGTTTGGATACCGGTAGCCATCCATCTGAAACCGTGACCATGAATGTCTTATTAGATGGCATGAAAATGGATCGTGATATTGCATTCACGGTTGACCAGCAGTTTTCCGTTGCCGATTTGTTTGACAGTACCGGGTTGAAGGCTGGTTGTGTGTCACTGAGGTTTATCGTTGAAGTTGACAAAACCTGTTTCAGTCGGACGCTCGGGACCACATTGCTGTCACCACCACAATCCATGCACATGCCGGAGCTGGCTCAGCGTAAGCAGGCAGCATTGCAGCATATGCTGGTGACCGGCAAAGATGAGCCCGCACGGGCATTGGCGGCACTGGCGCAGAATCAGAATCTGGAGCTGGCGGAGCGCATTATTAAGCAAGCACTGAAGCCGATTCATGAGCGTCACGATTGTGCCGATTTCTGGATTCTACCGTTGATATGGATGTATCGGAGTTATGCCGGCACGCTACTGGCGGATGAAGTCTGGGAACAAATTCGCGAAGCCATATTAGGGTTTCGTTACTGGCTGGATGAACCCGGTGACGACGTGATGTGGTTCTGGAGTGAAAACCATGTGTTGTGTTTTCACGTAGCGCAATATCTGGCCGGCAGTCTGTTCCCTGATGAAAAATTTTCAAACAGTGGAAAAACCGGTCAGGAACATAAACAACAAGCTTTTTTGAGACTTCAGCGTTGGTTTGACTCGGTTGATTCTCATGGTCTTGCAGAATGGAATTCAGCAGCCTACTACCCGATTGATTTTCTTGGACTGTTCACACTGATGGTAAACGCTGATGACGCAGAAATGTCACAGCGTGCACGTGGTTTGATCGACCAGATTTTTATCATGGTTGCTTTACATACTATTAATGGTGTGTGTGCCGGTTCCCAGGGACGAGTCTATGAAAAAGAATTGTTGGCTGGTCCGGTAACGGAGCTGGGGTCCATTGCCGCAGTGGCATTCGGTGGTGACTGGTATCCAGGTTATGACCGGGTCAGCGCACTGCTGGCGCTGAGCGATTACGAGCCTCCAAAGGCTGCGCGCGAATTGTTGCAGGTACGGCCGGGGCAGCATATTTATGCCAAGTACACCCAGGGGCTCGATCACAATGCCAAGGTGACATTGTGGAAGTCACCTTCTGTACAGCTGTCTACGGTATCGGATTATAAAACCGGTATTAAAGGACACCAGCAGCACTTTCTTGATGTACAAACCAATGCCCATGCCATGGCCCGTTTCTGGATCAATCATCCCGGTGACATGAAAGTCTGGGGAGGCAGTCGTCCATCTTATTGGGCGGGTAATGCGGTTCATCCGAGAGTGGCGCAATACAAAAATATGGGTTTCATGATTTTTGATCATCGGGCCTTTCCAGAGGTCATTAACTTTACGCATATCTTTGCACCAAAACTGGTATGTGATGAGTTTGTGGTAGACCACAACTGGTTGTTCGCCCGTACCGGATCAGCGCTGATCGGCGTTTTCGCATCGGCCGAACTACAGGCTCTGGAGCATGGTTTATACGCCGGATATGAATGGCGTGTTCACGGGCCGCAGTCAGCCTGGGTCGTGATGGTTGCGGAGATCGGCGAATATGAGTCATTGGTGGATTTCCAGCAGGCCTGTCGTAATCGCGGTGCCACCTTTGATGCGCAGTCCAATACCGTATCGATTCAACATGACGACGGTGCCATACAACTGAATTATCAGCAGGGATTGACGCTGAACGGTGAGCAGCAGGCATTTGCGCCACTTACGGTAGTGCCTAATGTGGCGTTGAATGATGGGGAGTTGCAACCCTGGACACAAATGAACTAAGGAACTTAAGGGTTCCCGGACAGCCATCTGAGTCTCAATCAAGACGGCTGCACAAGCATCATCATGCTCCTGTCTAAGGCAGGGCGATATGGAAATTTGTTAATTGGAGTAAGTAATGAATCATGATCAGCTAAGCGATGCACTGTCTTTGTTGTCTACGGGGTTTCGTTCCTTGAAGGGCATTGGCGATGTCGAAGCATCCAGTTCCGAGGAAATTTTGTTTGATGAATGGGATTGGGAAGTCGGTGTTGGATTGTATGGTGACTTTCGTGATGCCGAACGACGCAATGATCGTGCTGCATTGGAACGAATTGCCCGCTGGTATGACCGTCAGATTGAGCGTGGGCTGCCGCGTCGACAGGTAAATTCCACCGCACCGATGCTGGCATTGACGCTGTTATCCGAGCACTTTGACCGCCCTGACTGGAACACCATCATTCAGGACTGGGCAGACTGGATTTACCGGGAAATGCCCAAAACGGAAGAGGGAGGTTATCAGCACCTGGTTAAGGAACGGAATAATGACGGCGAATTGTGGGATGACACGCTGTTCATGGCGGCATTGTTCATAGCCGCGGCCGGCCGGGTGTTTAATAAGCCGGAGTGGCAGCAGGATGCTCAGTATCAGTACCTGTGTCATATCCGTTTCCTCGGAGATGTTACTTCCGGACTGTTCTATCACGGCTGGACGTTTTTGGGACGTCACAATTTTGCTGATGCCGTATGGGGGCGTGGAAATTGTTGGCTGACAATTTCGATACCTGAACTATATCGTATTCTGAAACCTGAAGACGTGACCGCACGCTATTTGAAAAATGTTTTTCAGACGCAGGTGCGTGCGTTGAAGCAGGTGCAACGAGAGGATGGTATGTTCCATACGTTGCTGCTTGATGAAACCTCACCTATTGAGGCATCTGCAACTGCAGGTATTGGTTATGGCCTGTTGGCAGGGTGTCGGGAGGGCTTGATCGAAATGGATGAATACCGGCCAATGATCGATCGTTGTTTGTCCGCCATCATCTCCCGTATTAATGAAAATGGTATTCTCGAAGAAGTGTCAGATGGCACCGCCATGGGACACAGCTTAGAGTTCTATAAAAAAATAGGTAATGTTCCGACTCCATATGGTCAGGCACTGGCATCACTGTTTTTGTCTGAGTATCGGGCGATGAGTTTGTAAAAGCGGGGGCGTTTCCCAGCCGAATAAGTATAAGAATAGGAGTGTTTTCAGAGTGGCAGCTATAACTTTAAAAAACGTATATAAGCAGTATGGCAGTACTGAAGTTATGCATGATGTCAATATTGATATTTTAGATGGCGAATTTGTTGCGCTGGTCGGTCCGTCCGGGTGCGGTAAATCCACTTTATTGAGACTGATATCCGGTTTGGAAGATGTCAGCTCAGGAGAGGTGGTTTTCGATGACAAAGTCGTCAACACACTGTCTCCGGCAGAGCGGGAAATCGCCATGGTGTTCCAGTCATATGCACTTTACCCTCATATGACAGTATTGAAAAATCTGTCATTCGGGCTGGAAAACCTACGTATGGATAAAGAGGAAATCAAAAAGCGGATAGATATTGCTGCCAAAATGCTGGACCTCGAACCTTATCTTGATCGCAAACCAAAGGCTCTTTCCGGTGGTCAACGGCAACGTGTTGCAATTGGTCGCGCAATTGTCCGTAATCCAAAAGTGTTTTTGTTTGACGAGCCGTTGTCGAACCTTGATGCCAAGTTGCGTGTGCAGACTCGTTCAGAGATTACAAAACTCCATAAGAAACTTGAGACAACCATGGTTTATGTGACCCATGATCAGGTTGAAGCTATGACCATGGCCGAGAAAATTGTGGTTGTAAATGCAGGTCGGGTAGAACAGGTCGGCCGACCGCTGGACTTGTTTGAGCGTCCGCAGAACCGGTTTGTGGCAGAATTTATCGGCTCTCCAAAAATGAATATGTTTTCGGCCAGTGTTAAAGCCATTGGCAATGATTGTCTTGAGCTGACTTCAGTGGCGGTGGGTGATTTTACCGTCTCGGTTCAGGCAGGTGATGTGGTGGTTGGTGATACAGTGACGGTGGGTATCCGGCCGTCTCATATCGAACTGGCAGAGCAGGGAGTGGCGCTGAAAATTTCCCAGCTCGAATGCATGGGACACGAAACATTCATATACGGTGAGGTTGCAGGCGCGGCTGAAGAAACTGTCGTACATATTCCACATCATTTTGAAGCCGAAGCGGATTCAACTGTGTATCTCCATATGCCCGAACCGTTTTTGCACGTGTTTTCCGATAAGACTGATCAGGCACTGAAACGGGTGACGCTATGAATGCATTGACTCATAAAGTAGCGGAGGGCCTTGATCGCCTCATGCGTATGATTGAGGCACCCACCCTGGTATTACAGAAAAAAATTGGTATTCAACGTATGGGATACCTCTTTCTGGCGCCTAATATGGTGCTGTTCAGTTTGTTTGTATTTTTACCGGTAGGGCTGGCAATTGCTTATGCGTTTACTGGTGGTACCAATATGCTGATCTGGGACCGTCCTTATGTCGGGCTGGAAAACTTCAGCCGGTTGCTGAACTGTCAAAATTATATGGAGCCGGCGACCTGTGAATTCGATCTGTTTTGGACGGCCATTCACAATACATGGTGGTATACGTTGCTGAATTCCACCGGTACGCTGTTGATGGCGCTGATTACGGCGCTGGTATTAAACCGGCTTGTGCGCGGTAAGGCATTTTTCCGGGCGGTCTTTTTCTATCCGGTATTGTTGTCACCGGTTGTTGTTGGTCTGATCTGGAAATGGTTCCTGGCTCGTAATGGGTTGTTGAATGGGTTCATTGAGGACCTCGGTGGCGAACGCATCATTTTTCTATTGGAAGTCTTCTGGTCTCGTTTCTGGGTGGTATATATCTCCATCTGGTTTCATATGGGCTTTTTCACGTTAATCATTCTCGCAGGCCTACAGGCCATTCCGAGCGATATCTATGAAGCTGCACAGGTTGATGGCACCAGTCGCTGGCGTCAGTTCTGGCGGCTCACCCTGCCATTGTTGATGCCGAATCTGCTGGTTGTGGCGGTACTCTTGCTGATCCGTTCGGTTCAGGTTTTCGATGAAGCCTGGGTATTGACCGATGGCGGTGGACCGGGCACAGCCAATAGCTTTATTGTCCAGTTTATTTATCAGACGGCATTTAATTCCGAGGTACGTCTCTATGGTCTGGCGTCAGCGGCTTCTGTGCTCATGGGGTTGGTTTTGTTGGTGCTGACGTTGGCGCAGGTATGGCTGGCGAAGAAGTCGGAGTATTAGTAATGACAGTAACTGATAAAAGCTTTAAGAGTGTGCCGGAGGTGTTTTATGTTTAAATTTTTGTTCAGAACAAAACATCCCGGAAAAATTGATATTGCTGATATTCTTTCCTGGGCCTGGTTGTTTTTTGGGACGACCATGGTGGCCATTCCAATTGCCTGGGCAATCTTGTCTTCATTTAAAACCGAAGCGGAAGTTAACAGTTTTCCTCCGAGTCTGGTGCCGAAAGCGGCAGAGACTATTGAGCTGGACGGTCAGTCCAAACCGTTGTCAGTATGGGAATGGCATAAAGAGGGTGAAAGCGCCAAACGGGTAGCGCTGATACGTCGTATCGGCATAAAGGCAACTGTAGTGGATATACAGAATCCGGAACAGACCTATCAGGTTCCCATTTCTGAAATCACTCAGGTTAAAGGCGTACATTTTGAATGGAATAACTATACCGATCCATTGAAACAGTTTGATTTTGTCACCTACATCAAAAACACGGTGTTTGTGACATTTGTGGCCACCATTTTGACGCTGGTGCTGAATTCCATGGCGGCGTTTGCGCTGTCAAAGTATCGGTTCCGCGGCAAAAATGCCATTTTCATGTTGATCCTGTCGACCTTGATGTTACCGTTGTCGGTCATTATGGTTCCGGCGTTTATTGTCGTGGTCGGCCTGAATCTGGCGGATAATCTTTGGGGTGTTATTTTTGCAACAGTTGCCACGCCAACAGGTGTCTTCATGTTGCGACAGTATATGTTGACGATCCCGGATGATTTAATCGAAGCAGCCCGAGTGGATGCTGCATCGGAGTTTCGTATTTACTGGCGGGTAGTGTTACCACTGTGTGCTCCGGCAATTGCCGTGCTGGCTATTTTTTCGGTGATCTGGCGTTGGAATGATTTCCTCTGGCCCTTGATTGTGTTATCCAGTCCTGAAAACTATACCTTGCAGATTGGCTTGAATACTTTCCAAGGTCAGTTCTCTGTGCAGTGGCACTATATTCTTGCCATGACGGTGATCGCACTATTGCCAGTGACCGTGGTATTTCTGCTTCTGCAAAAATATATTACACAAGGCGTTGCCAGCAGTGGGGTTAAATAAGTCGTGAGCCTGAAAAAAATAGCTGAAAAAAGTGGTGTGGCCATCAGTACTGTCAGTCATGTATTGAATGGAACCGCCAAAATTTCCGAAGAAGTTCGTAACCGTGTGTTAACCGTTGCCAAGGAAACCGGCTATCTTAGCAGTCGGTTACGTCGGGCCATGCCACCGACATTGAAAAAAATTGCCCTGGTGGTTGGCTCAGAACGTTTGCGCCATACCGGCGTCAACTATGTGTCCTGGACGATCCTGGAAAGCCTGAGAAAAGAATGTACCAGTCGGAATATCGAAATTGAACCTATTCTGATCGATGATTTCGCGGGCAATTATCAGCAGATTGCTGAGCGGGTGCTGGGGTCGAAGTGTGACGGTATTCTGGTGTATTTTGATGAAGACCGGAGACTGCTTGATGAGGTATTTAAGACCGGGCTGTCCTGTATTCTGCTCGCCGGTCAGGATCCGACCATGCATGTCGGTTCTGTCGGGATCGGTGATCGTAATGGCGCGCGACTTGGTATTGAATATCTCAAAGGCCTTGGGCATAAACGCATTGGTATTATTACCTGGCCGGGGCGTTATACCATCCGTCAGCGTCAGGATGGTTTTGATGAAGCCATTCGCGAAAATGCCGCTATAGGAATGTCCGGTGTCACCATCATGCTGGAAAGTTTTCGGCCTGAGTCAGCAGAGCAGGGCATGTTTGAATGGATCGAGCAGAATCCTGATCTGCAAGGCATTACAGCGTTCTTTTGTATGGCAGATAACGTTGCCCTGGGCGCGCTGAAAGCTTTTCAGCAGAAAGGCATCAGGGTGCCTGAGGATGTCTCGATTCTTGGGTTTGATGACATTCTGGCAGGACAGATGACTCAACCGCCATTGTCGACCATTCATACGCCTTTACACCATATCGCCAAATCCGCGCTGGACGAGTTGGAATTACTGACACGAACCTCAGAGGAAGATGCTCCCGCCAAAAGAGTGGAGCTGGGATGCAGGATTATCCCCAGGCAATCCTGCCAGGCAATTGTTGAATAACGGCAGCCAGGTTATCTGACTCATTGAGCCGCTGCAGAAGCACCCCGGGGTTTTCCTGGCGGAGCATCTGAGCGGTTCATCGCAGTAGTCGAAAAATGTGCCTGATCTTGTCCCTCCATACTTTCCGTAGTTACAGATATTCCCCAACCGTCTTTATATTATGGTCGATTTCATTGAGTCGGCTTGACGGATTGATCCCATAGTCATTGCTTACCCAAATTTCAAACAGATTATCATGGCCTGTTTGCATGTCATTCCTGAAAAATATGCAGAGTTATCTGAAGCTTCTTATGGTTGTGGAGTGTCCCGTGGAGGAGCATCCAGAAGGACGATTACAGGCCACACATAATTACCTGGATAATAATATGATCAGGCGACTTTTTTATAAGTAAGTGATTACTATGTTAAATTTAAAGATAATTTCCGCCTTTTATAACCAAAAAAATTTAGAAACTGTCCTAATTAGGACATATGAGACTCTTATGTTGAAAATTGTAAAAATACTTCAAAAGTAGGAGGAGTTGTCTCTGTCATATGGTTTCAGAAACGCCGAGTATAGTGGTTGCTGTGGTTGTCAAATTTGCCATTGTGCGAATCAGATCAGACGGAAAAGTCCATAATCTGTTGGCGGTGAAGGTGTTTCGATGGGGCTGGTAGTACTTGTTCATATCCATGTCGCATTAGGAATTCTCCGGCAAAGCCATCCTGTTCGCTTTGTTGTTGGTTGTAACAAGGAAATCAGCATGTGTATAACCCACCCATTTACAAGGAATAACCCATGAATTTATTTCGCTCAGGTATGTTTGGTATGACCGCACTGCTCTTGGCAGCGTTGGCCCAGGCATCCTCTGTCAGTAACATTTTTTTTGCCGATACAGAAATAGAAGATCCTGCACAGGGCATTACCGTTGAGTACCAGATTTTTGGTAGCTCGCCACTGGCACAGCAGGAATTAAGTTTTTATTTGTCTAGTGATGAAGATGCCTATACTGGTATCAAGTTAACGTCCTTCCGGGTCAACTTTTCCTGTAGTGGATTGCCGGTGCCAAACTGTTACCCGCCTGCCGGTACGCAAACCAAGTTTATTGCTTACTCCAGTATGACTCAAGACGCGCGTGATTATCTGAATAGCGTGAAAAACCAGTGTGCGCCGGTGACCTTGTATCTGGTCGGTGGGTTGGCAGCCTTCGAGCGTACCCTGAGTCTGAATACCGCTTCTGTGGGCACGGTGAAACTACCTGATTTCCTGTTTGAGTCCGGTACTCTGGAGCCTACGGTGGCGAGTTATGATGAAACTCTGACCATTAAATATGGTCTGCGTAGTGTATGCCCTTCTTCAACACTGCCCAGTGTTGGGGTGTTCCTGACAGATACCTCCCTTCAGCCATTGGTCTACTACGGAGCAGTACAGGCCCTTGGGCCTTATGGCAGTTCACATACCTTGTCGTTAAACATCGGGGCTCCGATTGTTGGTGATTATGGGATTGCACTGGTGGCAGATATATTTGAAACCGTCGCAGAAAGTAATGAAGACAATAATATCGGTGTATTCAGTCTGACGCTGACACCACCGAGCAGCAGTGCGACAGTCAGTCATATCAACAGTCTGTTGAATGGTGGGGCGAATATTGACTTTATCGACACCACTCCAGAGTTTCACGTGATTCCAAACTTCAACAATACCTATATGCCAGTGAATAAAGGTATGACGGATTTGAATACCAAGGACTAGCTATACTGGATCGTCGTCAATGAACCCCTTATACCGGGGGGGTTCATTCTCATGACCGTTTTTTGGTGGGCTGACTCAAACAGGTGCTGTTTTAATCATGGTTGTTTTTTCAGTTGTTATAAAAACCATCTGTACTAAAATATCAGTTTTGCCGCTCTGTTGATGCTTCGTAAAAGTAGAACACAAGTTTATTCATTCGTTCTGAGAAAATTAAAAATAAAAACCGTGGAAAGCATCATACTTTTCGAAAGTAAGTCAGAAAATGCTTATTGTTGTCGTCTTTTTGTCATATCGGAAACTATTAATAGATTCTTAAAGGGGGGTATAGTGCATGTCCTGTCAACGTCGTCGGAGTAGTTGGTAACTTTTGTTGTGTAATGTTGCCAGGGGTTTTTGAAAGATAGGAGTCGTTTTTCTGCTAGCAAATGCCGCCCGGAAAGCCGTCGTTTACTGGAGTAAATGAGGACTGAGCTGACAAAGCCCGAGCGAAAGTGAATCATTTTTCAGAGACTCCGTATGTGTTGGCTTGTGTTTAATATAATAACAAAACAGGTAGCTATTATGCTTAATCAACGTAAATTCAGTCGCAGTATTGTTCGAAAAAAACATCGTGAGCCTAGTAATGCGATTGGCAGATTTTCACGAATTCTTATCACACTTTTTGCCATTCTGTTTGTGAGCAGTCAGTACCCTGCTTATGCTTTGGATAATGGCGTCAGCCGTACCCCGCCGATGGGTTGGAATACCTGGAACACCTTTGGCTGTAATATCAGTGAATCTCTGATCAGACAGATGGCCGATTCTATCGTGAGTAGCGGGATGGCGGCCGCCGGTTATAAATATGTTGTTGTAGATGACTGCTGGTTCAATCCAAACCGCGATGCTGCTGGAAACCTTCAGAGTGACCCGAATCGTTTTCCAAGTGGTATGAAAGCGCTGGGTGACTATTTGCACAGCAAGGGACTTAAGTTTGGTATTTATCAGGTTCCGGTGGATAAAACCTGTGCCCAGTATTTCAATTCATACCCAGGGGCCACCGGGAGTCGGGGGCATGAATATCAGGATGCGCGGCAATTTGCAGCCTGGGGGGTCGATTATCTGAAGTATGATTGGTGTTCTCCCAGTGGCAGTATCGATGAGCAGGTGACTACATTTGCGAAGATGCGCGATGCTCTGGCATCAACTGGCCGACCAATCGTGTACAGCATTAACCCCAACAGTATTCATGAAAAAACCGGACCGATGCGTAACTGGGGAGATGTTGCCAACATTTGGAGGACCACTGAAGACATCACCAGTCGTTGGGATACCGGACAAACAAATGGTTATCCAATGGGGGTCAAAAACATTGTCGATGTCACTGCGAAGCTGGCCGCATATGCGGCACCCGGCAGTTTTAATGATCCGGATATGATGGAAGTCGGTATTGGCAGTATGTCTGATACAGAGATGCGTAGCCATTTTGCCTTGTGGGCCATTATGGCCTCGCCGCTGATTGCTGGTAATGACATTCGCAATATGTCCTGGGCGACCAGAACCATCCTGACCAATTCAAACCTGATTGCCATTAACCAGGATTCCCTTGGGTTGCAAGGTGTTGAAATTCAGAATGATGGTACCCGCCGGGTTATGGTTAAAAAACTGGCCAATGGTGATGTTGCCGTTGCGTTGTTTAATCAGGGCAATAGTGCCACAACGATCACCACCACTGCCGCTGCCATTGGCAAATCCGGTTCTAACTTCACACTTCTGGATGCCTGGAGTGGTAATACTTCCAGTACCAATGGGGTGATTTCTGCCAATGTGCCGGCTCATGGAACGGTAGTGTATCGTGTCAGTGGCGGATCAGCTCTGGCAGGTACCTCTCTGGTGAGTGCCTCTGCCAGCCGCTGTCTGGATGATCCGAACAGCGCGACTGCCAACGGTACCAACCCGATCATCTGGAGTTGTTCCGGTGCGCCCAATCAACGTTGGGAGATCAGTGGCAAAACCGTTCAGGTATTGGGCAAATGTCTTGATGCACCGCTGAATGCCGCTGCCGGTTCAAATGTGCAGCTTTGGGATTGTAACGGTGGTAGTACTCAGAACTGGATCTTCAATGCAGATGGTACAGTGAAAAATGAATCTAACGGCCTGTGCCTTGATGTGTATAACAATGAAACAGCCAATGGAACAGAAGTGATTCTTTGGTACTGTGGTAATGTTCCCAACAGACGTTGGGTAAGGATGTAAATCGATTAACCCGGAAAGCATTTATGCCGGGTTAATAGCGGGCAGCGGTCATTAGCCGCTGCCCTTTCAGAAATGCCTGATGCGCCCCGCCAACCAATTCAGCTGTTCAACCGTGATGGCATAGCCGGGGGCATGGCGCGAATCCACATACGCCTGACGCAACAACTCAAAGCAGGAACATTCAAACGGCGAACTCTCCGGAAACGCCGATAAAAACTCAGGCTCAATACTGCCCGTTAAAGTACGTAGTTTTTCAAGATCATGGACTTTGAATTTGTAGCGGGTAAACACCAACAGGATCATGGAGTGCAGCTGCTCGGCCACTTGATGCAGTGAAGAGGCCGCTTCATTGGTCAGCCCTTCATTTGATACCAGTTCGTAAACCTTAAATTTTTCTTTAATCAAAGTTTCTGAATACGATCTGCCGCCTGGCAGGCTGTGCTTATTTATCGAACCATGGTGGGATATTGTTGGCGCATGGCGATATCGAGGTGAACGCGGATAAAGTCTTCTTTATGTTGTGTGTACTTTTCGGCGTCTTCTGAGTAAAGAGCTGCACCCGTTTTTTTGATGGCTCCATATTCATCCCTGATAGTCGGAAACATGCGCAGGTAGTCGCGAAAGGCAAGGTGTCGATAAACCTGGGGACTGCCGGTGATAAAGGCATGTACATGATGGGTGCGGTGAATTTCTCCCTTCAAAAAGAAACGGCGACCTGCGATACCGTTTTCGCCTTTGATCAGATATCCAAGAGACTGCATGCCCGCTGATTCGCTGTCTAATTGTGACAGGCTGTGAATTTCCAGCATGATATCGATGACAGGTTTGGCACTCAGTCCTTCGACGGCAGTACTGCCAATGTGATGGATTGCGGCAATATTGTTCGTGTTTAGCGTGGACAGGATATTGGTTTTCTCCTGCTCAAATGCATCTGACCAGTCTGCCTGATGAGGTACGACTTCAATGATACGCTTGGACATATATGACACTCTGAGTATGGCTTCGTTGGTAGCGATCATATCATCAGCTGTGTATAACCTATATTTTTTTTGGCGCTCAGTGATCTGTGGTTTCCGGGTCATGGTCATCACAGTTTGTCCATTCGCTGGCGTGCAACAAAATCACATCAGGATGTTCAATTCGGCTGACATAGTCTTGTATCAAGGAGGTGATCTCCATGATTTTTGGATCTGACAGTCGATCTGATAACGCGTAAATCCCCACACAAAATGGACCAATGGTTTCTATGGTATCCAATTTCTCCAGGCCATTTTCCTGAAAAAATTCATATGTACAGGCCGGATAATTCAGTATTGCATCGGTTTCCAAAACGATATCGATCGCCGTCGTCATCGAGTTGGATGAATATATCTGCCGGTTGGGTGCGTGATACAGTTGTTTCGGTGCGACATCTTTCAGTTCCGGGGTTTCGATTATCCATTCGGTCAGGCGGTTTTCGTCGGGTGTGACGGCCATAAAAGGATATTGGAACTGTTCTTCCAGATAACAGGGACGGCCGAGCAGGGGATGACCGGTGCGGACAAAACTGCCGTCGTATGCATCCAGCAATGGCAGAAATGCCACGCCGGTCTGGCGACTTAAACCCAGAATCTTGTGGCCGATGAACAGGTCAATGTCGCCACACAGTAGTTGATCCATCGAACGTAAATGGTTAGATACGTCAATATTGGCGGGTACGGTCGGATAACGTTGTCGATAGTCATAAAACAAGGTGCGAAAGAACAGTTTCCACCAGGTAAATCCGACACCGATACTCAGACCGTGTTGATGTTGCAGGCGCATGCTCTGGATTTTGTTCAGAGTATTGTCGTGTACCCGCTGCATGATTTTGGCCTGTTCCAACAGCACTTCACCGTAATGGGTCAACGCCATGCCTTTCGGGGAGCGGATGAACAGTTCTACCTGTAACGACTCTTCCAGTTTCTTGATGTTGTGGGTCAAGGTTGGCTGACTGATAAAGAGTTTTCTGGCGGCCATGCTGAGGCTTTTTTGTTCGGCGACGACCAGAAACTGTTTCAGTGATTTATCCATGTCAGAGTCTCCCAAAAATCGATGCAGTCATATTATCAGGGTATAGATTTTATCTATAGAGATGGTGAAATTATGCATTGGATTTTTGTATATATCCAAACTATTCTGCCGCCTGACCGGTCTCGACCGGTGTTGACAGTGATTGCCGGTCACAATGTTCACAGCGAGGCGCGGCTCGCAGGCAATGGTCGTTCCCTTGTCAAGAGCTGGAACGAAACTGTGGGCGTCTTGGGCTTCTCGAAGAGTGGGATCCCGGTTGCTGAGCTTAACGTAGATTTGCGAAGTGAATTCGGTGGCTCATTTAAATATGCGTTTTATTTGAGGCCCTAGCAGCATGAAAGGTTATGAGCGGGTTTGGCTGTCAATCAGGTCGCCGTTGGAAGGCAATCTCTTCAGGCATTTATTCAGGTGATATATATGAAACAATCATGGTGGCACGATGCAGTGGTGTATCAAATTTATCCACGCAGTTTTATGGACAGCAATAATGATGGCATAGGTGATATTCCCGGCATTATCAGCAGGCTCGATTATCTCAAGGAACTGGGAGTGGATGTACTGTGGTTATCACCGGTATTTAAGTCGCCCATGGATGACAATGGTTATGATATTTCTGATTATGATGATATCGCACCGGAGTTCGGTACCTTGGCGGATATGGATCGTCTGATCGAGCAGGCCGGGCAGCGTGGTATTCGTATTCTGCTGGATCTGGTGGTCAATCACAGTTCCGATGAACACCCTTGGTTTCAGCAGGCACGTCAATCTAAAGATAATCCTTATCGGGACTTTTATATCTGGCGGCAGCCGCGCGCCGATGGTTCACCTCCTAATCAATTACGGGCGGCATTTGCCGGGTCCGCCTGGGAGTTGGATGAAGCAACTGGAGAGTATTACCTGCATTTGTTCAGTAAAAAACAGCCTGATCTGAACTGGCAGAATCCCAATGTTCGCACCGAAGTCTATGCCATGATGAACCGTTGGCTGGATCGTGGTATTGCCGGTTTTCGTATGGATGTGATTGAAATGCTCGGTAAAGTGCCGGATCAGGAGGTCATCGTTAACGGTCCGGATCTGCATGACATTTTGCAGGAAATGCATCAGCAAACCCTGGCGGGCAGGGACACCTTGACCGTAGGTGAAACCTGGGCGGCGACTACGGATATTGCCAAACTATACTCCAATCCTGAACGCAAAGAATTGTCCATGGTGTTCGGTTTTGATCATATTCGGCTGTCTTACCATCCTCAGGCCGGCAAATGGCGTCCGAAGCCATTTGATCTGGTTGAACTGAAGCAAGTATTTGCTCACTGGCAGACAGAGCTGGCAGGTGAGGGCTGGAACTCACTGTTCTGGAATAATCATGACCTGGCGCGTTCGGTGTCGATTTATGGTGATGAAGGAGAGTATCGGCTGAAATCCGCCAAAATGCTGGCCACGGTGATCCATGGTATGCAGGGAACACCCTATATTTACCAGGGTGAGGAGATCGGCATGACGAATGTTCGCTTCGATCATCTTGAAGATTATCAGGATATCGAAACGCGTAATCACTATGCCGAAAAACTGGTAGAAGGCTACAACCATGATGAATTGATGGCGGCAATTCATACGCACAGTCGTGATAATGCCCGCACGCCGATGCAGTGGGATGACAGCGAATACGCCGGCTTCAGTCAGGTGACTCCCTGGATCAAGGTCAACCCGAATTATCGGGACATTAATGTTCAGCAGGATCGACATCGTCAGGATTCGCTGTTCAGACACTATCAGCAGTTGATTCGCCTGCGGAAATCTCACGAGATTCTGGTTTATGGGTCTTTCGAGCTGCTTCTGCCTGAGCATCCAACCGTGTTTGCGTATCTCCGGCACTATCAGAACAAAACCCTGCTGGTCGTAAACAGTTTTGCCCGCGAAACCGTGACGGTGGAACTGCCGGCCACATGGCAGAACTGCTCCTGTGAAACTCTGATTACGAATGATGTGGTACGGACACAACTTCCGGAAACACTGCAGCTGAGTCCTTATGAGTCGTTTATGGTGATTCTGAACCACCAGTGATTGTGAAAATTGAAATCTGTTCCGGGCCGCGCGCCCGGAAGCATGGTTAGTACTTCAATTACCGGTCGCCTTTGGTAATCCGTCTGCCTGTTGTATTTGCGCTCTCTGCACGTGTTTAACCACCCGGAATCTGCTTTTAGCTTCACTACCATTTATTTAAAAACCTCATGGTTATGTCTGTCGGCGTAAATGACGAAAACAGGCGCTTTCCTTTTTTTTCATAAAATCAATGGCTTACGGTTTCGACGGGTCTGTTACTAGCTGACGACAGTCTACTGCTTGTGAGCCAATAATCCCCAGAAAAAAGGCTTTTTATATGCGCTAAAAACGGACCGGTGAGGAACATTCGAGCAGTTTTCTGAGGTGTTTTTCTGTACTGCATCTATTTTTCTTTGATTTTCGTTTATTTTCTTTTATTTTCGTTTTTGGTTGTTTATCATTTGTGCATGATTCAATCACGGTCTTGCAGAGGTGGGTTATGAGTGAACAGATTTATGATCTGGTGGTGGTCGGGGGTGGCATAAATGGCGTTGGGGTTGCACTGGATGCCCAGGGCCGGGGACTGAAAACCGCGTTACTGGAAATGAATGATCTTGCGTCGGCCACATCCTCTGCCAGCAGCAAACTGATCCATGGTGGTCTGCGTTACCTGGAGCACTACGAGTTCCGGCTGGTACGGGAGGCGCTCAGTGAACGCGAAGTCGTGTATCGAAAAGCTCCTCATATTGTCAAACCCATGCGCTTTATTCTGCCTCATCGTCCTCATTTGCGTCCGGCCTGGATGATTCGAATCGGTATGTTTTTGTACGACACCCTGGCCAAACGTAACGTTCTGCCAGGCAGTCGGTTCCTGCGTTTTGATCCTGACCAGTCACCACTCAAGGCGGATATCAGCAAGGGTTTTGAGTATTCCGACTGCTGGGTGGATGACGCCCGTCTGGTGGTTCTGAATGCCATGCAGTTACGCGATAAAGGCGGAGACGTGTTTACCCGTCATACGTTCACCGGAGCCAGTCAGCAGAACGGCGTTTGGCATATTAATACCCGGGATGAAACCACTGGGCAGATGCGGCAGATTCAGGCCAAGGCATTGGTGAATGCGGCCGGACCATGGGTTAAAACGTTACTGACCCAACAAATGCAGCGTACCAGTCCGCGTGGTATTCGACTCATTAAGGGTAGTCATATCGTCGTGCGCAAATTCCATAATCAACCGCAGTCTTACATTCTGCAAAACGAAGATGGACGGATTGTGTTTGTAATTCCGTACCTGGAAGAATTTGCGATCATCGGTACTACGGATGTCGAACATAAAGGGAGTGCCGAAACCGCCCGTATTTCGGCCGAAGAAGTCGATTATCTCCTTAACGTAGTCAATACCCACTTTACCCAACAATTGTCCACTCAGGATGTGGTTTGGTCCTATTCCGGGGTCAGACCGTTGTGTGATGATGAGTCTGATTCTCCTCAGGCAGTGACCCGAGACTACACTATAGAACTGGAGAGTGAAGACCAGGCGCCATTGTTGTCTGTGTTTGGTGGCAAGCTCACGACTTACCGTAAGTTAAGTGAAGCGGTCATGAAAAAACTGGCACCATTCTTCCCGGCCATGGGGCCATCATGGACCGCTGACAGTGTTTTGCCAGGAGGCGAGACCGGTCTGGATCTCAATGCCTACATTCGCGGGTTAAAACAGAAATATCCGTTTTTGACACCCACAAACATTCAGCGGTTGGTGACTACATACGGTTCACAAGTGGAAGTCTGGTTAAATGATGTTAAATCGGCAGCAGATCTGGGTGACGACTTTGGCCATGGTTTCTATCAAAAAGAAGTGGATTATCTGTTACAGTACGAATTTGCAATGACGGCTGAAGATGTACTCTGGCGACGTACTAAAATGGGGTTGTTTTTAACCGCTGAACAGCAGCAGGCAGTGACGGAATATGTACAGGCGAATTGCCGTTCTGAAGTGGAATTGGATGTTAAGGCACGCACTGCCTGAAAAAATCGGTAACCATCGATGTAGCGAGTAGACCCTGCTTGGAGGATAAGCGGGGTTTACGTATCAGCGGGACAGAATAAAACTTATTTAAGTTCGCCCGATAATAATAAGAGAGTGAATTATGAGCGAATATATCCTGGCGATTGATCAGGGTACTACGAGTACCCGGGCAATATTATTTACCCATGCCGGCCAGCCGGCATTTATATCCCAGCAGGAATTTCCACAGCATTTTCCGCATGATGGCTGGGTTGAACATAATCCGGATGATCTTTGGCAGACCACGGTTTCCGTGTGCCATGATGTCATTGCGCAAGCCGGTATTTCCGCGGAAAAAATTACCGCTATCGGTATTACCAATCAGCGTGAAACCACTCTGGTTTGGGATAAAAACACTGGCAAACCCGTGTACAACGCAATTGTCTGGCAGGATCGCAGAACGGCTGACCTCTGTGTGCGATTACGGGCAGAAGGTTTGACGGATAAAGTACGGCAAAAAACCGGTTTGTTGGTTGATCCCTATTTTTCCGGCACCAAAGTACACTGGATTCTCAATGAAGTGGACGGTGTCCGGCAGCGTGCTGATAACGGCGAATTACTATTTGGCACCGTAGACAGTTATCTGATTTGGAAATTGACCGATGGCAAAGTGCATGCGACCGATGCCACGAATGCCGCGCGAACCATGTTGTTTAATATTCATACTCAGCAGTGGGACGAAGAGCTGCTGAATATTTTGGGCATTCCGGTTGCCATGTTACCTGACGTTAAAGACAGTGCCGCTGATTACGGTCAGGCGTCTGCAGAATTTTTGGGTTCGCCCTTGCCGATCGCGGGGGTGGCCGGTGATCAGCAGGCGGCGCTGTTTGGTCAGGCCTGTTTTCAGCCAGGAATGTGCAAAAGTACCTATGGCACTGGTTGCTTCATGATTATGAACAGTGGCGACAAGCCATTGTTATCTCATAATCAATTACTGACCACCGTTGGCTACCGCCTGGGTGGAAAAGTGACTTACGCACTGGAAGGCAGTATTTTTATGGCGGGTGCGACCATGCAATGGCTGCGTGACGGGATAAAAATGATCGAACATGCCGCCGACAGTGAACGGCTGGCGGCTCACTGTCACGTTGATCAATCGGTGTATCTGGTTCCTGCGTTTACCGGCCTGGGTGCACCACACTGGGATCCCAAAGCCAGAGGGGCTATCGTTGGTATGACCCGGGACACCGGTATTGCTGATATTGTGGCTGCGGGTCTGCAATCTGTTGGTTATCAGACACGGGATTTACTCGAGGCCATGAAATCTGACGGCGTACAAACACTTACTGCGTTACGTGTGGATGGCGGCATGGTCGTCAATGATTGGGCCATGCAGTTTCTGGCAGACATTCTGCAACTTCCGGTAGAGCGACCTCAGGTGACGGAAACCACGGCGCTGGGAGCGGCTATGTTGGCAGCCCTGCATCTGGGTCTTTATGATTCCCTCGAACAGTTGCAACAGCATTGGCAATGTGAAAAGACGTTTAACGCGACATTGGATGATCAAACCGTTGATCGTCTTTACAGTGGCTGGCAAAAGGCTCTGTCAGGGATCAAGCAAATTTCCTGATATCTCCATCACTGACCAAAGGCCACACAGGGTGGTCTTTGGGGTTTCCCCTTTCAATCGTTTTTCTGTTTGTGAATCATTCCAAAATAGTTAACAGGCTTTATTGTTTTAGCTGATGCATGTTTTTAATGATGCTCCTAACGATTCTCGCTCTTAAAAATATAACACCAGTGGAATAGGGGCTGTTATTAACCCAATGAGCGCCTGTATTCGGTTACAAATACAATCAGCAATGGTTTCCCAGCCTTTCATCATGCATCGTCAGTAGCTGTCGAAGTGCGTATTACCCACCCACTCAGATCAATTAAATAACTCAAATATCAACGCTTGCTGACAAATTTTGTTGACTCCTATGATGTGAAATGCATACTACGCAAACGATTGCGCAATCGTTTGCTATTTGGAATCCTTAACAATAAGAAGAGATCCGATGAAGAAATCGAGATTACTGAATTCTGAACTGTCTGCTGTCATTGCCCGTATGGGGCATATGGATGAAATCACGGTCTGCGATGCGGGGTTGCCTGTTCCGACTGCGGTTTCCCGTATTGATCTGGCGGTTGAGCATGGCCTGCCATCTATGCTGCAGGTGCTCGATACGGTGCTCAGTGAGCTTAAGGTTGAATCCGTCATCCTTGCCAGTGAATGTCAAAGTGTCAGTCCTGAATTTCATCAGCAGCTTATCGATATCCTCGCTGCTCAGAACTATCCCATTGAAATCAACTACATTAGTCATGAGGCCTTCAAACAACAAACCCATGAGAGTAAGGCCATTGTGCGCACCGGTGAGTTTACTCCGTACGCCAATATCATTCTTAAATCCGGTGTGGTTTTCTGAGGTGGCGATATGACACAGCCGATTTTAATGCTGCAGAATATTGAGAAATCTTTTCCCAGCGTCAAAGCACTGGACCAGGCCAGTCTGAATGTTTATCCCGGTAAAGTGATGGCGCTGGTTGGCGAAAACGGTGCTGGTAAGTCAACTCTGATGAAGGTGTTAACCGGTATCTATCAACGCGATTCAGGTGTGATCGAGTATCAGGGGCAACCCTGTCAGTTTAAAGGTCCCAAAGATTCTCAGGATCAGGGCATCGGTATTATTCATCAGGAACTGAACCTGATTCCGGAATTAAGCATCGCGGAAAATATCTTTTTGGGCCGGGAGCCCACGCGGTACGGAAAAATTCAGTGGCAACAATTGTATGCTGATGTCACCAAATTGCTCGACCGACTCAAAATAAAACACCACCCACGTACCCGGCTGGGAAACCTCAGCATTGGTGAGCAACAGATGGTGGAAATTGCCAAGGCGCTGTCGTTTGAATCCAAGGTCATCATTATGGATGAACCAACGGATGCTCTGACTGATACTGAAACGGACAACCTGTTTGAGGTCATCAAGGAGTTGCGCGACCAAGGCCATGGTATTGTTTATATCTCTCATCGGTTGAAAGAAATTTTCCATATTTGTGATGATGTTACTGTCCTGCGTGATGGAAAATTTATTGCTGAAAGTCCAGTTCAGGCACTAACCGAAGATCGCATTATCGAACTCATGGTGGGGCGTTCTCTGGAAGATCAGTTCCCCAGCGTGGATGTTTCACTGGGTGATGAATGCCTCACGGTCAATGGCCTATGTGGACCGGGTGTCGATAATGTCAGTTTTAGTTTGAAGAGCGGTGAAATTCTCGGTTTTTCCGGGTTGATGGGCGCCGGGCGGACGGAGCTGATGCGGTTGTTGTACGGCGCTGCAAAAAAATCCAGTGGCAGTATTTCACTCAATGGTGAGGTGTTGCAGATTGGTTCGCCGAACGACGCACTTGCTTCTGGCATCGCCTACGTTTCGGAAGATCGAAAGAAAGATGGTCTGGTTTTGGAACTGTCGGTGAAAGAAAACATGACTCTAAGCAGCCTGGCCGAGTTTTGTAACAACAGTGGCCGTATTCACCATCACCAGGAACAGCAGGCCGTGCAGAATTACATTGATGTCTTCCACATCAAAACACCCGGCCAGAAACAGATCATCAAGAATTTATCCGGTGGTAATCAGCAGAAAGTCGCGATTGCCAAAGGCGTGATGAAACAACCAAAAGTGTTGATTCTCGACGAACCCACCCGCGGTGTGGATGTGGGTGCGCGACAGGAAATATATCAGTTGATCAATCAATTCCGTCAGCAAGGCATGGCAATCATTTTGGTGTCTTCTGATATGCCGGAAATTCTTGGTATGAGCGATCGCATTCTGGTGATGTGTCAGGGCAAATTAACCGGCGAATTTTTACGAGAACACGCCAGTCAGGAAACATTGATGGCCGCCGCAGTAGGCAACGAATCCGAGGTAACCGCATGACAACCAAAACAGTGACCCGAACACACGAGGGCAACCCGCAGATTTTCAGTAAAGCCTGGTTTTTTGAACAAAAATCCCTGATTGCTTTAATGCTGTTAATTATTGTGGTGTCGTTGATCAGCCCTAATTTTTTCAGTATCGACAATATGCTGAATACGTTGAGACAAACGTCAGTTAACAGCATTATTGCAGTCGGTATGACGCTGGTTATTATCACAGCCGGTATTGATCTTAGTGTCGGTGCCGTCCTGGCCCTGACTGGTGCGTTTGCCGCAAGTCTGATTGCGAAAGAAATGAGTGTTTTCCTGGCGGTACCGATCACCCTGATTGCAGGTCTGTTATTAGGTGGTTTGAGCGGTGTGATCGTTGCTAAAGGCAAGGTTCAGCCCTTTATTGCCACGCTGGTCAGTATGACGGCTTTACGGGGTATTACCATGGTCTTCACCGATGGTCGACCGATCTCAACCGGTTATACCGACAACGCCGATATGTTCAGCTGGCTGGGTACCGGATATCTGTTTGGTGTGCCGGTACCGATCTGGATTATGGTCATAACATTTGCTGCCGGCTGGTACCTGTTGAACCACACCAAAATCGGTCGTTATATCTACGCGCTCGGTGGTAACGAAGAAGCGACCCGTTTGTCGGGTATCAATGTCGACCGGGTAAAAATTATTGTGTATGCACTTTGCGGTCTAACAGCAGCGATCGCCAGTATCATCATTACCGCACGTCTTTCTTCAGCGCAGCCCACTGCCGGGCTGGGCTATGAATTGGATGCCATTGCCGCCGTTGTACTGGGTGGCACCAGCCTGATGGGGGGCAAGGGCCGAATTATGGGCACGCTTATTGGCGCGTTAATTATCGGCTTTTTGAATAATGCGCTGAACCTGCTGGATGTGTCGTCCTATTACCAAATGCTTGCCAAGGCATCGGTCATTTTGTTGGCCGTCATCGTTGACAATAGAAACAAATAAATACAAAAAAATGAGGAATACTCTATGAAAAAAATGACCCGTCTGATTTCTGCAGTGGCGGCGATTGCCACATTGGCGTTTTCTTTTGGTGCGCACGCAGCAGAGCAAAAGAAACTGGCACTGGTGGTTTCAACGTTAAACAATCCGTTCTTTGTGTCCATGAAAGAAGGGGCAGAACAAAAAGCGGCAGAACTCGGGTACGAACTGGTGGTGCTCAGCTCAAATAATGACCCTGCCAAAGAAATGGCTAACGTCGAAGACTTAATTACCAAAAGAGTTGCTGCCATCCTGATCAATCCGGCAGATTCTGACGCAGTCGGTAATGCCATTAAAATGGCCAACCGAAGCAAGATTCCGGTCTTTACTCTGGATCGTGGCGCCACTCGTGGAAAAGTGGTTTCTCACATTGCCTCCGATAACGTTTCTGGCGGCAAAATGGCTGGCGACTATATCGCTGAAAAACTGGGTAAGGGGGCTAAATTAATCCAGCTGGAAGGTATTGCTGGAACCTCAGCTGCAAAAGATCGTGGCAAGGGTTTTATGCAGGCTGTTCAGGCCAATGGTTTTAAATTGTTGGCTACTCAGCCAGCGGATTTTGACCGTGCCAAAGGTCTGGACGTGATGGAAAACCTGCTAACGGCGCATCCGGATGTTCAAGCCGTTTTTGCACAGAATGATGAAATGGCCTTAGGTGCGTTGCGTGCTGTCAAAGCTGCGGGCAAGCATGTGCTGATCGTTGGTTTCGATGGTACAGATGAAGGTATTGCTGCGGTAAAAGCAGGCGATATGGGGGCCACTGTTGGTCAACAACCGGCATTGATTGGTGCGCTGGGTGTCGAAACTGCCGTGAAAGTATTGACGGGTGAAAAGGTCGATGCATACATTCCGGTACCGTTGCAGGTTATTAACTAAACCGGTTGGTTATGGTTCTTTATGGTGGCTCGTTGACGATGTCTTCGGGCCATTTCTTAAAATTTCCCAATGGAAGATCGCATGAAAAAACTCACTGTCCTTGGTAGCGTAAACGTCGATCATGTTTTGCAACTCAACCATTTGCCCAAACCGGGCGAAACGGTATCGAGCGAAAGTTATCAGGTATTGGGTGGTGGTAAGGGTGCTAATCAGGCAATGGCAGCTGCCCGAATGGGGGCTGACATTACTTTTATCGCTTGTGTGGGCTCCGATGCTATCGGTCATCAACTGGTCGATAGTTTTGCATCCGCCGGTATCAATACCGCCGGAATAGAACAGATTGCCGGTAGTAATACCGGTACGGCAATGATCTTTGTGGATGCCAATGGGGAAAACTGCATTGGCATTTCTGCGCAGGCCAACGCACATTTAACATCAGACTGTATTCAGACCAAAAGGACGTTTATAGAAACTGCCGATGCGTTGTTATTGCAATTGGAAACTCCGGTCGAGGGAGTCATATTTGCAGCACAGGTGGCAAAGGATTCTGGCACCAAAGTTATCTTGAACCCGGCACCGGCCAGCGAATTACCGGATCATTTATTGGCCATGGTTGACTTGATTACCCCCAATGAGACGGAAGCTGAACGATTAACCGGTATTCGTGTAACTGACGAAGCCACAGCAGCCCAGGCTTGTGATGTTTTGCATGGCAAGGGTATTGCCGAGGTGTTAATTACGTTGGGTGCGCGAGGTGTCTGGTACAGTAATGCTGGAGTCGGCGAACGTTATACCGGTTTTTCAGTAAAAGCAGTGGATACCACTGCGGCCGGTGATTGTTTTAATGGTGCGTTAGTGGCCGCGTTATTAAAAGACAATGCCATGTCGGATGCGGTAACATTCGCTCAGGCGGCTGCGGCGCTGTCGGTTACCCGAAGTGGTGCTCAGGATTCCATTCCGGAACTTTCCGAGGTGGTCGCTTTTATCGAACAGCATTGATCCGGTCATAGGGAGAAAAGTTATTGTCGGTTACCATTAAGGACGTCGCGAAGCTGGCCAAGGTTTCCACGACGACCGTCTCGCACGTATTGAATGAAACCCGATTCGTCTCTGAAGAATCAAAAGCAGCGGTGCTCTCTGCGGTAAAAGCGCTGAATTATGCACCGAGTGCCGTTGCGCGCAGCCTGAAGGTTAAAAACACCAAAACTCTGGGCATGCTGGTAACCACCACGTTAAATCCATTTTACGCCGAAGTGATCAAAGCCGTTGAAAAAAACTGCTATCGTGAAGGCTACAATCTGGTGCTTTGCAACACCGATGGTGACCCGGAAAAAACCGACTCTTATCTGAAGATGCTGCTGCAAAAGCGAACTGATGGCATTCTGGTGATGTGTACCGAATACGATAACGGCCTGTTCAAAGCCATAACTGCCCAAAGGGATCTGCCCATGGTGGTAATGGACTGGGGACCGACCGATGAATATCTGGATCGCATTCAGGATAACTCTTCACTCGGTGGTCTGATCGCCACACAACACCTGATTGAAAACGGCCACACTGACATTGGTTTTATTGGTGGCCCAAGTAACAAAATTCCTGCGCTGGGGCGTTATGATGGCTTTAAGCAAGCCATGGCCAACGCCGGACTGACAATCAACCCGGACTGGGTCATTGAGTCTGACTTCGAATGCGAAGGGGGTAAACTGGCAATGCGCCAATTACTGGCACAGGATCAAAAACCGAGTGCGGTGTTTATCGCCAATGACACGATGGCTCTGGGAGCGTTGAGCGAAGCGCAACTGTCGGGCATTCGGGTGCCGGAAGATCTGTCAGTAATCGGCTACGACAACATCTCCTTCTCAGCACATTTCTATCCACCGTTGACCACAATTAACCAGCCTAAAAACCGGTTGGCGAAAATGGCGGTACATACCCTGATCGAACGTCTGGAACACCCTCGCAAGCAAGGGCGAACGTTATTGATTGAACCTGATCTAGTCGTGCGCTCATCCGTTGCTAAAGTGGCTCAGAAGAATAAGTTGCCTCAAAAAAAATAGGAATGGTTTTCCAGCAGGCTGGAGGGCGACGTTTGACAAGAGATTCTCAACCAGTATCACAAAAAATACTGCTCAACAGCCAGTTCCGGTTTTTCGTGGCTTTATTCAAAAAAAGGACTTTCACGGGTCTGAGTGGTGATCCGTAGGGACAAACGGTTCCAACTGAACGGCTGTAAAAAAGATTCTTGAAAAATATCTGCGCCACGCATCGGATCGAAAACTTCAGGGAATTATTAGTTTTCTATAGTATCTGGCCCTGTATTCTTGGGCGACAAAATCAATAGCTTGTTGGTCGTTTTGATGCTGACGATATTGCTCCTGAGAATGGTTGTTCTAGAGTTGGTGAAGGAGTAGTAATCAGATATCTCCAGCACGGTGGCAATAAACAGATGTGTGCTGCAAAGGTATGGCTGTTTATGTATCGTGTATGGTTCTGACAGGCGGTGGTGACGATTTTGGAAGCTAGGAGAAAATGGTGAATATCATTAAAAAATTGTTCTTTAAAATAGATAGTATAGTGGTTGGGGCAATACATGCGTCGATTTTAAAGGGGGACTTTGAGGAAGCTTGGGAGCTCAGTTATTCGCTAGCACAGCGCTCTCATAGAAAGGGCAATTGTATTAACTTTGCGGAGGCTATTCATCAATGTGTCGAAGTGCTCGGACATGACTACTCCCAGAAACAATTGATTGGAGTAGTGGAGTTGTTTTTAAGTTCAAACTGTAGAAGCCCAACCTTAAAGGATGAAGGGATGAAGTTATTGAGTTTTTTGAAGAAAGAGAACCTAACAGACCTGAATAACAAAATGCAGAAAGAGTTACAAAACAAGTTTCCTGATTAAGATAGCGATTTTCCTGTCAATTCACACCAACCGCCCCCACTGGATCTGTTCCGTGTAACGGGCCAACCTGCTACCTCCAAACCCGAACCGCTTCCACCTACCAATACAACGGCTTTGGCGACCTGACCTACCTGCCATTCGGCCCTGTCACCGGATTTACCTACGGCAACGGTATCCAGCAACGTTACACCTACGACCTCGACTACCGGCTCACCGACCTGAGCAGCCGCGTGCAGGACTGGGCCTATCACTACGACCTTAACAGCAACATCGAACAGATCCAGAACCTCACCGACAGCACCCTGGATCAGACCTTCAGTTACGATGAACTCAACCGTCTGACCGAAGCCGATGGCAGTTACGGCCTGTACCAATACCGCTATGACAGCGTAGGCAACCGG
>NZ_JBNKSF010000060.1:0-1540 GCF_050297175.1 Gynuella sp.
TATTATTGGGATAGAAACCGGCGGTTACTGGATAGCCCGCGAAATTCATAAGCAGCTCAATCCAGACACCGAGCTTGGCAAACTCAATATCACCTTCTATCGTGATGATTTCACTAAAATCGGCCTGCACCCCACCGTAAAACCCTCACGCCTGCCCCACGATATTGATGGAAAAACCATCATACTGGTAGATGATGTTTTACACTCCGGCCGAACCATTCGTGCAGCAATGAATGAGATATTCGATTATGGTCGACCAGACAGGATATTACTGGCAATCCTGATTGATAGAGGCGATCGAGAGCTACCGATACAGGCCGATTATGTAGCAAAAACTGTCACACTGAGCAAAAATGAACATATCAAGCTTGAAGGGCCAGAACCTTTAAAACTCACCATCCAGCAGCTAACGACTGAATGAGCTATCAAAACCTGCAACTGACCCAAGACGGCAAGCTCAAACACTTTCTGAGCATCGAAGGCCTTAATAAATCCATTCTCAACGATATACTGGATACCGCCGAATCTTTCACCTCGATTACGGATCGAACCATTAAGAAGGTACCCATCCTGCGCGGCAAAACCGTCGCTAACCTGTTCTTTGAAGCCAGCACACGCACCCGTTCCACATTTGAGCTGGCCGCCCAGAGGCTTTCTGCCGACATTCTGAATTTAAACATAAACACCTCGGCCACAGTAAAAGGAGAATCCTTACTGGATACCATCCAGAATCTGGAAGCCATGCAAATAGACATGTTCGTTATTCGTCACCAGGACAGCGGCAGCGCACATTTTTTTGCTCAGCACGTGCGGCCTGGGGTAAGCGTGTTAAACGCAGGCGATGGCCAACATGCCCATCCCACTCAGGCGATGCTGGACATGTTCACTATTCGCCGACATAAGCAACAGTTCGAAAATCTGACGGTCGCTATTGTGGGTGACATTAAACATTCTCGTGTTGCACGCTCGCAGATCCATGCGCTGAATATTCTCAACACTGGTCAGGTGAGAGTCATTGGACCACAAACCCTGATACCCAAAGACTGCGAAACGCTTGGTGTACAGGTTTACCATGATTTTGATCAGGGACTGAAAGATGTCGATGTGGTGATTATGCTGAGATTACAGAAAGAACGCATGACGGGAGCTTTACTACCCAGCGAAAAAGAATATTTTCAGCAATATGGCTTAACCTCTGATCGATTAAAGCTGGCAAAGCCCGATGCTATA
Source organism: Gynuella sp. (assembly GCF_050297175.1). Classification (NCBI taxonomy): domain Bacteria; kingdom Pseudomonadati; phylum Pseudomonadota; class Gammaproteobacteria; order Oceanospirillales; family Saccharospirillaceae; genus Gynuella; species Gynuella sp. The sequence continues at coordinate 1,231 of NZ_JBNKSF010000060.1, forward strand.
GTGATGCACCCGGGCCCGGCCAACCGAGGCATCGAAATCGAATCCAGTGTCATGGATGGCAACCAGTCTGTCATTCTTCAGCAGGTAACATTTGGTATTGCAGTTAGAATGGCAGTGATGTCGATGATTGCTTCAAGCTCGGAAAACGAACAATGAAAATCATTATTCAAAATGGTCGAGTAATTAACCCTGCCAGTGCAATGGATAGCATTAGTGATGTATTCATTGACGGCCAGCTCATTGTTGCTATTGGGCAGCCTCCAGCTGACTTTGTCGCAGATCAGACTATCGATGCCAGCAACAGGCTCGT